>JAEZHG010000225.1 GCA_023436945.1 Pseudomonadota bacterium
GTGAACCAGATGGATCAGGTCACCCAGCAAAACGCTGCCATGGTGGAAGAAACCACGGCAGCGGCAACGGGTCTGCAAAACGAAACGCGCCAACTGGCTTCGCTGGTCGGTCGCTTCAACACCGGAAGGGCGCAGGTGTCGCAAGCCCCGATGCGCGCCACTTCCTCCAGTAATCGCCTGCAAGGTGGGCCGCCGCCCGCTCTGGAGGCCCAGAGATCTCGACTTAGAGCAGTGGTCAACGGTCCCCCCGCCGAAGACTGGGATGAGTTTTAAGTCTGAGGCGACCCCGGTTTCACATACCCCCTCAGCTAATCGGGGTCGCAACCTTTAACCTGATACCGAGGCCCGTGGGCCAAGGTTTCAGGATCGAGTTCTCGCCTTGGCTCTTAGCGGTTTCCCCCTGCCGTTGGATCAAAGAGCCAAAATGCGAGGCGGTTCCGGTCGGAATGTCCCCCTCAATCTCCTTGACCGGAACCGCACCTTTTGTGAGTGCGCATGCTATCCCCTTGAACTGGCCCTGCATCCCCAAGATGCAGGGCCTTTGTTATGCGGTCAGGTGGTTACCCCGTCGGGGCAGTTCGAGGCGGGCAGGGCGGCCTGCTCCTTGCGGGTGGTGGTCAGGACAGCCCCCACCGAGGCCGTCATAACAGCCGCAATCGCCAGCCACTGAAGGCCGCTGAGGTGTTCGCCGAGGAACAGTAGTCCGGCCAGCGCGCCGATGGCGGGATCGGCACTGACGGCCACACCGAAGGTGCGCTTGGGGATGGACTTCAGCGCGACCATGTCGAGCAGGTAGGGGATGGTGCTGGAGACCAGCGCCACCACGACACCCATCATCAGCAGCTTGGGATCAAGCAGGGCAAGGCCCGCGGTGGCGGCACCGGCCGGCACAACCACCATGGCGGCAGTGGTCATGCCGACAGCCACCGTCGCACCCGACGGCAGATGGCTGACGCGCTGGCCAAAGACGATGTAGAGCGCCCAGAACAAGGCGGCCAGAGCGGCCCAGGCACAGCCGACCGGATCAAGGTTCGACGCACCGGCATTGATCGGCAGCAGCAGCGACAGGCCGGCCACAGCCACAACCACCCATACAAAGTGGATCGGCTTGCGCGCATTCAGAAGCGCAACGGCCAGCGGTCCGGTGAACTCAATGGCCAGTGCGATGCCGAGCGGAATCGTTGCCAGAGCCAGATAGAAGCTCAGGTTCATCATACCCAGCACAGTACCATAGAGGGCGAGACCACGCAGGTCTTTGGCCGTGAAATTATGACGCCACGGGCGGAAAACAGCCAGCAGGATCAGGGCCGAGATACCGACGCGAAGGGCGGCAGTACCCATGGCTCCGGCCTGCGGAAAAAGGGTCTTGGCGAAGGATGTGCCAAGCGAAAGGAACAGGATGCCGCCGATCAGCGCCAGATAGGGCACATAGATCGACAGGCCTTTGAGGCGGGGGGAGGAGAAGACGCTGAACATGGCAGAGAGATACCGAAAACGGCCTGACGGGTCTTGGCGATTTCAGTTGCATTGATGCATGAAAACGGCGTTTGATATCCTATTATGCAAGAAAACGTCATCCTCGATGATTTCGATCATCGCCTGCTCGATATGGTCCGTGTGAACAACCTGACGCCTGCGCGGGTGCTGGCGGACAAGGTGGGTCTGTCGGAGTCCGCCGTTTCACGCCGTCTGCGACGGATGCGCGAGGCGGGGATCATTGTGGCCGATGTGGCGGTGGTGGATCGCGGGCGTCTGGAAAAGGCGCTGACCATGCATGTGCTGGTCGAGATGGAGCGTGAGGGCACGGCGGTTATCGATGCCCTGATTGCCAAGATGAAGGCCCGCCGTGAGGTCCATGGCATGTGGTACACAACCGGCCATGTGGATCTGATCCTCTATGTCGTGGTGCCGGATATGGAGGCCTATGACACCTTCACGCGCGAGGCGCTGAACGACGATGCAAGGGTGCGAAACTTCACCACCCTGCTGACCATCCGCGAGGTCATGCCGTTTGATCCGTCTCAGCGCGTCGTATCAAGGCTGTCGCCATAACGAAAATGACAATGACCACGGTGATGGCAGCTACAGGCATTATCTAGTGTAATGGGGCGATACAGTATCTAGTGTAATGGGGCGATACAGTTTGCTTCCCAAGAAGCAGCTCACCTCGCCCTGACTGGTGCATATGCAATCCTATGCGTCGGATGCCGCCATTACGCGATAAGGCTCAGCTTTTCTAAATGCTGTCTTAGAAAAGCTGGGAGGTTTCGGGTTGTGACGGGGCGTATACGCGCTATGTCTTTGTCTTAGGCCAACCCAAGGAGAATGCCATGTCCAACACCACGTATGATGCCAGCCGCCACAAGAAGGCCGGACGTGGCAAGGTGTTTGACAGCATCGTCGATACCATCGGCGATACCCCGCTGGTGGCTCTGCCGAACCTGACCAAGGAACTGAACCCCAAGGCCCGCGTACTGGCCAAGCTGGAGTTCTTCAACCCGATTGCCTCGGTGAAGGATCGTATCGGCGTGGCCATGGTCGAGGCTCTGGAACAGGCAGGCAAGATCGCACCGGGTGCGACCCTAATCGAGCCGACCAGCGGTAACACCGGCATTGCGCTGGCCTTTGTGGCTGCGGCCAAGGGTTACAAGCTGATACTCTGCATGCCGGAATCCATGTCGATCGAGCGTCGCAAGATGCTGGCGCTTTTGGGTGCCAAGCTGGAACTGACGCCGGCCGAAAAGGGCATGAAGGGCGCGATTGCCCGTGCTGAGGAACTGCTGGCGGAAATCCCCGGCTCGATTTCTCCGGCCCAGTTTGAAAACGACGCCAATCCGGCCATCCACGAAGTCTCGACCGCCGAGGAAATCTGGAACGATACTGCTGGCTCGGTGGATGTGGTGATCGCGGGCGTTGGCACCGGTGGTACCATCACTGGCGTCGGTCATGCGCTGAAGGCCAAGAAGGCCTCGGTGAAGATGATCGCTGTCGAGCCGACCGCATCGCCCGTTCTGTCGGGTGGCGCGCCTGGTCCGCACAAGATCCAGGGCATTGGCGCGGGCTTCGTGCCGCCGGTCATCGACACGGCTGTGATCGACGCTGTCGAGCAGGTCGCCAACGAAGACGCCTTCGACATGGCCCGCAAGGTGGCGGCTGTTGAGGGTATTCCGGTGGGTATTTCCTCGGGTGCGGCCCTGACTGCCGCCTTCCGTCTGGCCCAGCAGGACGACTATGCGGGCAAAACCATCGTGGTCATCATCCCGAGCTTTGCAGAACGTTACCTTTCGACGGCCCTTTTCGAGGGTTTGTAAGAAATAACCGCGTTCAATTCGCGTGCAATATTGATAAGGGCTTACGCAGGCGAACCGTAGATGCACGGTTCGCTTGCAAACCTGTAGTTAATACGATCCTGTTATCTAAGCAGGATGGAAAGCACTGCGAAGATGAGCGCCGCTGAGGCACCAACCGAGATCGGCAGAGAGCGTCTGACGCTTCTTCGCCGCCTGAGTGATGTTGTCGGCCTGCCCAGTAGCCGCATCAACGCCTTTGAGCGCTCGGTGGTGGCTGACCTGCTGATCGAGGTTCTACGTCAGGCACCGCTGGAAGAGCGTGTGCGCGTGGCCTCCAAACTGTCTCCCCTGACTGAGATACCGAACAACCTGTGTCGTATGCTACTGCGCGATGACATCGAGGTGGCTTCGAAGCTGATCGACGAAAACCAGGCGCTGAATGACTTCGACCTGATCGGGTGTGTGAACGAGGCGTCGTTGGAGCACTGCAAGCGCATCGCCATGCGCCGTCCGGTCAGTGCAGCCCTGTCGGATGCTCTGATCGCGCGCAATGACGTCGAGATCATGCAGCTGGTTCTGGCCAATGATTTTGCGCTGATCCCCATGACGGCGCTGGAAAAGATCGTGGCCTATAGCCGCTTCCATCCTGAACTGTGCGCATCGGTGCTGAAACGGCCCGAGCTGCGCCCGTCCAGCGCCTATATGATCTTCTGGTGGTGTAGCGCGGCAGAGCGCAGCATCATCCTGCGCCGTTTTGCTGTGTCACGCGAAGTGCTGCAGAGCAGTGTCAGCGACATGTTCAGACTGGCCTTCAGCGGTGACTTTGACGATCAGGTCGTGCTGAAAGCGCTCCAGTTCATCGAGCGTCGCCAGCGCCGTCGCGATCTGGCCGAGGCTTCGCCCTATGGCGGTCTGGAAGGACTGATCAAGGAAGCCAGTATTCAGGGCATGACGCCGGAAATCGTGGCGGACATTGGCCATCTGGCCGGTATTCGTCCGTTGACGGCTGCCAAGATACTGAGCGACGAGGGCGGCGAGGCACTGGCTGTCCTGTGTAAAGCGACGGGCCTGACGCGCCACTATCTGTCGCTGCTGTGGAAGGCTATGCGTTATGATGGCAGCGGCAATGACGAGGTTCAGTCAGAACGCTGGCAGCGTGTTCAGGTAACCTACGAAATGCTGGCAGTAGATCGTGCGCAGACAGTCATCCGTTACTGGAACTGGGCGCTGACTTCTGCGCTGACGCCTGATCTCATCCGAGCGATCCGTGAAGGTGAAGATCACCTTATTGACGAGTTCTCTGCCGCAGAACGTGCAGCATTGCTGGCGCTCGGTGGTGATCTTCGCTCTGAGCAAGCAAGCTGACTCAACCTTAAATAGTTAAAGCTAAGCTTAGCATGCGCTGATTGAATTCTGAATCAGTGCATGTTTTTGCACGCCCAGAGCGATAATATATAGGGCTATATATTTAAAAGAGAAATTCTCGAAGAATGCCGCTCGTCGAGTGCTAATTCGCAACGTGTATTACTGCGGATTTGTACGTATTTAATGCTGTATAGCGAAGCTGATTTTATGGTTTTTTTGTGTTGTTTCTCTATTTGAGCGAAATTTGCTATATAAATCTGGACAGATAAGAATAACTATGAAAACACTTGCTTCGTTCAGTGCTGGGGCACTGTAAAAACCTTCATTTGATGGGCAATATGGATAACCAACCCGAACTTCTCGAAATGACGGCAGACATCGTTTCTGCTTATGTCAGCAACAACATGGTTCCTGCTGAAGCTGTTTCGGGCCTTATTGCTCAGGTGCACGCTGCACTGACGGGTCTTTCGGCAGAGCCTGTAGAAGTCGAGCCGGAACCGCGTGAACCGGCTGTTCCGGTTCGCAAGTCGATTACTCCGGACTTCCTCGTTTGCCTGGAAGACGGTCGCAAGTTCAAGTCGCTGAAGCGTCACCTGCGCACCAAATACAATATGTCGCCGGAAGAGTACCGCGAGAAGTGGGGCCTTCCGAAGGACTATCCGATGGTTGCTCCGAACTATGCCAAGGCACGTTCGGATCTGGCCAAGCAAATGGGCCTGGGCCAAGGTGGTCGCAAGCCGGCCCGCGCGACCCGCGCCAAGAAATAAGCTTTCGCCTTATCGGCAAAGCAAACGCCCACTCGAAAGAGTGGGCGTTTTTTATTGTCTGTACTGGTTTGGCCGGAAAAGATCAGGCGGCGTGAAGTGCCGCGCGGCGCGTCTTCCAGAAACGCAGGGTACGGCGCGCGTTCTCAACATCCAGCTGCGAATACATGGTGGCATAGCTGCGGGCCTTGCCCATGGCGTTGGTCTCGCTGTTCAGCAGCACTACGGCGTAGGTCAGGAACAGGGCCTTATCGAGATCTGCGGCGCGGCAAACAACAGCCAGTGCATCCAGCTCGCGTTTCTCGATGATGTTCTGGGCGGTGTGGTAGTCGATATCTGCCAGTTGAGACAGGGCGATCAGGAAGCTGGAACGGCTGCCCGAACGCAGGAAGCGGGCGAGTACCTGCGGGGTCAGCTGGCCTGCGCTACGCAGCTCCTCGACATAGGCGAGGCTCTCGGCATAGTCCGGCGGCAGGGTGCCGTGATCGGTCGCCAGACGAGTACGGCTGACGGCGAGGGCGGCATCCAGTTCTTCGGGGCTGAGGCGGCTGTTCTCTTCGAGGATCTTGGAGCGCAGACGCTCCTCGACCACGAAATACATCTCGTTCAGCAGATCTATTGGCAGGTTGGTGCGGTTGACGGTCGCTTCGTGCAGATCGGGGTTCTGCTTGGCGCGATCAACGATGGTCTCGCTGGCTTCACGCGACAGTTTGGCGGTTTCGTTCGACAGCAGGGCGTGCAGGGTGTCGTCGTCACCATGCTCGACGATAGCGTCGGTGACGGCCTCGTTGATGTTCGGGCGCACGCTGACGGCGCGGATGTGTTCCTGACTGCCCTTGGTGCGGATGACGTTGATCAGGTCGGTATCCTGAAGCACCGGAGAGTGGCTGAGCACAGGGGTAGCGACGGCGATGTCGTCCGACGCCATTTGCAGCACAAGGCTGCGCGGGGCGTTGGGGCTTTCGGCAAAGCGGCGGGCGATCTCGGCACGGACTTCCAGTTCCATGGCGCGGGTCAGGTCACCCAGCACGGCACCATAGAGGTCTTTCTCGATCGGCTTGATCTCGCTGGTGCCGAAGAAGGAGTCCGTCAATTCTCGAAGTAGTGTGCGGCGGGCAGCGCTGTCTGACTGTTTGGCCAGATTCACAAGTTCCGGAAGGCGGGTTTCTAGGAGCGAGTCAGTCATGGTCGTGTCAATCAAGGCTGGGATCGGTATCGAGGTCAGGAAGCGGACGAAGGCGGCCCTGCGCATCGCGGGCAAGCGCGGGGGGAGGCGGCGGTTCGGCCAGGTCCTGTGTATCGGGAAGGTTGTTCAACTCGACGGGCAGGGCGTCGAGGTAAACCGGTTCGGGCAGTCGCGGGGTATCAGGTGTACGGCCCGCCTGACGGTGGATCGAATAGTACCGTGCGCCGCCTTCTGTAGCGGCGGGTTGGTCTGATGTCTCGGTCGCGGGGCGTACGCGGAAGACGAGGGCGTCCGGTCGCGGGGCCATCGGATCGCTGGCGGGAGCTGCAGTTGTGGGGGCGATCACGGCCTCGATGGGAGTCTCTGCGCTGTATCGCGGATAGGACCAGCCACCGTGCGGGATCAGGCGTTCGCTTGGACTGGAGATGGCCGCCATGGCCGCCGGAATCGCCAGATTCCAGATCGCCATAGACGCCGTTGCCAAAAATCCCAGTTTCACACGCGAAATCCGCTTTGTGGAGCTTGGGGCTATCTTGCAGCGATCTCGTTTAACCGCTGGCTAATATTCAGCGGCGGGAAGGCAGAAATTGTGTCGTGAATGCCGATTTCCAGTCCGGAGCCTCGGTAAAGGCACCGCTGGACTGCTCTGCGAAGGTTTTCCAGCGCTCTTCGGTCATGGTTCCGAGGCCCAGAAGGGCGGCGTCGCCACCTTCGATGATGCCATAGGATTTGAGCAGGTCGCGTGCTTCGGTCAAGGAGCCTTGCGGCGTGGCCGGATTGGCGCGGCGGATCAGGTTATGGGCCTTTTCCGCGTCGCCGTTCATATAGTCGTGCCAGCCCTCGACCGTTGCGGCGATGAAGTTGCGCAGGGCCTCGGCATTGTCGCGGGCAAAGCCGTTGGGCGTCAGCAGCAGGTTTGAATAGCTGGCATAGCCGTCATCCGCCGGAAGATAGAGGCGGGTCTGGATATCGGCCTCGGTGCTGGCCACCAGAGCGGGCTCGCGCGTCAGGGTGCCGATCAGCAGACTGTTTTCGTCCTCGATGAACGGGGCGAGCGCTCCGTTCTCGGGACGCTGTAGCTGTTCATTGCGCAGATCGTAGCGCGTGCGGAGCCAGTGCCAGAAGTCCGGCCAGTTGACGTCCTCGATAAACAGGGTGCGCTGGCCGATGTCGCCCAGATTGCGCGGTGCGCGCGGGGCGTGGGCGATCAGAACGCGCGGGTCCTTCTGGAAGAAGGCGGCGACGGCTTTGACCGGTGCGTTTTCGGCGACCATGCGCAGGGCCGCGAAGCTGTCCTGCGCCAGACCCAGTTCGGCATTGCCCGAAGCCAGAGCGCGTGAAACGTCGTCGGCAGAGTTGCCGTGGGTAATCTGAACATTGAGATTGCGCTTGGCATAGAAGCCGCTGGCGATCGCCTGATAGAAGCCGCCGTGGTCGGCACGGGCCGGTCCCGGCATGGCGACGCGCAGGCGAATGCGGCCTTCGGCGTCAATCGGCGTGCCCTGACCACAGGCAGCCAGCATCAGGGGAGCAGCCACGGCGGCGGCACCCATCAGAAGATGGCGGCGGGTTAGGGTCTCGGTGTTCATTGAAAGCTGCAATAAGCATACGCCCTGTGGTTGGGAAGGGGCGCAAAGGTCTCATAGCTTAATAAAGAGGGAACAGGGTGGCGTTTTTCGGGGGCGCCACCCTGTTACAGGGTCTGCCGAGAGAGAAACGAACCGTCCGGCCTATCGCCACAGGGGCGCGGCAGAGACCTTCCGGTACGCCGCAAGGTGGGGGGACCTATTGGCTTGGACGATTGCGAACTGCGGGGGGACGAAGCAGCAATCGTGAAGTTTCTCTCAATACGGATGTAAACGCAGACCTTTGGTAGAATATCTACGCCGGTTTCATGTAACGGCGCTGAGCCGATACTTTTATTCCGGTTTGATACCAACAACCGAATGTTTGCCCGAAATATGGAAACCATCAAGCGCGATTTGATGAAATCTTCGTTTTCGGGGTCGTATTTTACGCAAAAATTCGCGTTTCTAACCTAAGTGTTTGGCGGGCTGTGAAAATAGCGGTTTCGAACTTCACAATTGTAACATTACCGAAGGTTGCTTTTGCGTAGCTTGAGCGCGCTGTAGCTGTTACTTCGCCTGTAAGGCTTTGATAAAAATATTGATTTTTGTAGGATTTAAACTGTTTCGGGCAGTGAAATATCTAGAATCACTTGTGGCCCGTTCAGTTACTCTCGGCATGGTTCAGGCATAAAATAAGGCCCGCCTTGCGGGGCGGGCCTTGTGGATTGGGAGACTGGAGCGGTCTAGCCGAGGGCGGCCTTTTTCTCTTCCAGTTCGAGCCATTCGAGCTCGATGGCCTCAAGCTCGGCGCGGGCCTTGTCGGCGGCCTTCATGGCCTTGTCGAAGGCGGCGGGGTTTTTGCTGTAAAGATCGGGGTCGGCCATGATGGCATCCTGCTTTTCGATCTCGGCAGGCAGGGTTTCCAGCAGCTTTTCGATCTCCTCCAGACGGCGGGCGTCCTTATAGGAAAGCTTGGTAGGCTTTTTAGGAGCGGCAGCCGCAACGGGGGCTGCGGCCTTGGGAGCCGGAGCCGAGGCATGCGGCTTGGGCGGCTGGATGAAGCCCGGGTTCTGGCGCACGAAGTCTTGCCAGCCGCCGGGGGTTTCGACGATCTCGCCGCGGCCGTTCATAGCGATGGTCGAGGTGGCGAGGCGGTCCACGAAGTCGCGGTCGTGCGAGACGAGGATCAGGGTGCCGTCATAGCCGTCGAGCAGCTCTTGCAGCTTGTCCAGCGTGTCGATGTCGAGGTCGTTGGTCGGCGCGTCGAGCACGAGCAGGTTGGCAGATATCGCCAGAGCGCGGGCCAGAAGCAGGCGGTTGCGCTCGCCGCCCGACAGGGTCGAGATCGGCTGGCGCAATTGGGCCTCGGAGAAGAGGAAGTCCTTGGCATAGGCCGCGACGTGTTTGGGGTGGCCGCGCACGAGGATGCTGTCACCGCCGCCCGGCGTCAGGGCATCCCATAGGGTCATGTCTGACTTCAGACCCTCGCGGGATTGGTCCAGATAGAGCGGCTCGAGGTTGGCACCCATGCGAACGGTGCCTTCATCAGGCTCCAGCTCGCCCAGCAGAACCTTGACCAGAGTGGTCTTGCCCGCGCCGTTGGGCCCGCCAATGGCCAGCCGGTCGCCGCGAATGATGCGGGTGGTCAGGTTCTTGAAGATGGTGCGGTCGCCAAAGGACTTGGAGACGCCCTTGATGTCAGCGACCAGCTTGCCAGAGATGGCACCGGAATCCACGCCCATATAGAGGTCGCGCGGGACGTCCTTCATCTTTTCGGCGCGCTCGGCACGCAGGGCGGCGAGGTTGCGTGCGCGGCCTTCGTTGCGGGTGCGCCGCGCGGTGATGGAGCGGTAGAAGGTTTCGGTTTCGCGCTCGATGGTCTTGGTCAGTTTCTCAAGAGCGATGGCTTCTTCTTCCAGCACCTTGGCGGCCCAGTCGTCGAACTCGGCAAAGCCCTTGTTCAAGGTGCGAACGCGGCGGCCTTCCAGCCAGTGGACAGTGTTGGTGACGCGGTTCAGGAAGGCGCGGTAGTGGCTGACCACGAGAACGGCGAAGCGGGCGGCGATCAGCTCTTCTTCGAGCAGTTCGATAGCCAGAATGTCGAGGTGGTTGGTCGGCTCGTCGAGCAGCAGGACTTCGGGTTCTTCGGCGAAGGCCTTGGCGAGGGCTGCGCGGCGGATCTCGCCACCCGAAAGGCCTTGGGTGGATTTTTCTGGGTTGAGGCCAAAGGTGGTCAGCCAGCTTTCGGCCGTCCAGCTTTCGGCAGCGCCTGAGGAGGCGTAGTCGAGCAGGGTCTCGCCGGTGATGACCGGCTCCTGAGGCACATAGGCAAAGCGGGTGCCAGCCTGAACGGCGCGGTCGCCGCTATCGGCTTCGATCAAGCCCATGACCACCTTCATCAGGGTGGATTTGCCGGCACCGTTGCGGCCCACAAGGGCGGCACGGGAGCGGGGCTCTACGGCAAGGTCCACGCCGGAAAACAGCGGGCGCTGTCCGTCCTGAAGGTGGATGTCTTTAAGTGCAACGAGGGGAGGTCTGGCAGCCATGGGGCCGCCTATAGCCGATGGGGCGTGCGGCGGCTATGGCTGGCTTACTCGAACACCATCGGGATCAGCGAGGCGACCAGAAGGGTGGCCATGGCACCGTTGAAGATGCGGATGGCGCGGGCGCTGGACAGGATACGGCGCAGAGACACGCCGAGCGTGGTCCATGTCAGGGTGCAGCTGACGGTAATGAGGCCGAACAGGACCGAGAAGAGAATGGCCAGCTCAACAGGCGACAGGCCGCGTACGGCGGTGCCGTAGGTGACGACCGCGCCAGTGATCATGATCCAGACCTTGGGGTTGATGAACTGGAACAGGATGCCCTGAATGAAGGTGAGCGGGCGGGTTTCGCTGTCGCTGCCTGCGAGTTTGGGCTTGGCGGTGGCGATCTTGAAAGCCAGCCACATCAGATAGGTGATGCCGACCCACTTCAGCACGGTCTCGACGGTCGGGTTGCTGACGACCGAAGCCCCGAAGGCTGCCACCATGAACATGATCACGGCCGTGCCGATACCGATGCCTGCATTATAGGGCAGGCTGGCGCGAAAACCGTAGGTGGCACCTGACGAGGCCACCAGCGTGTTGTTCGGGCCAGGGGTGATACCCATGGCAAAGGCGAAGCCGCAAACGGCTATCAGCCAGGCGGTTGTCATGATGGAGCCTCGGGGAGTAGGCGCGGGCTCGATAGCCCTTGGGGGAGGCGGCGGAACCTATAGCGCGTTGCGCGCAATTGGCTGTCTATTGTGCTATGTGGGGCTTTATTATTGGCATTGATGCCAAGATTTTGCTTCCGGATTAGCAGAAAATGCCAATGGACTTGGATGACATTGATCGCCGTATTTTGCGCGAGCTGCAGAAGGACGGGCGTATCCAGAATAATGAACTGGCACAGAAGGTTGGCCTGTCACCGTCGCCCTGTCTGCGGCGGGTAAAGCTGCTGGAAGAGCGGGGGCTGATTGACCGTTATGTGGCGGTGCTGGATCAGGCGAAGATGGGCCTGACCATGTCCATGTTCGTGCGGGTGTGGCTGCTGGCGCAGGACACCGAGACGATCGAGGTGTTCATCGCCGCCATGGAGCGTCTGCCGGAGGTGGTGGAGTGCTACATCATGCTGGGCGAGAGCGATGCACTGTTGAAGGTGGTGTGTTCGGATATCGAAGACTATCGCCGCTTCCAGCGGGCCAATCTGACGCGCAAGAACGGCATCCAGAATGTGAAGACGGATGTTCCCAGTCAGGTGGTCAAACAGTCGTTTGCCCTGCCGATCTGAGGGACCGGAGACAAAGATAATGGCCTCGCTTGCTACCTACCGTCTGGACGGTATGTTAGTGGCAAGGAGCTGTTTTCATGCGTCAGAGACAACCGGAAATGACCCGCTCCGCCCTTTTGGATGCGGCTGTGGAGGTGATGGCTGAGAAGGGTGCGACGGGGCTGACGCTGGATGCGGTGGTGGAGCGTCTATCGGTCAGCAAGGGGGCCTTGCTGCACCATTTTCCCAACAAGCGGGCCTTGCTGGAAGGTGTGGTGGACCATCTGGGGCAGGCGTTTGTGGATCAGGTGAATGCAGCCGCGGCCAAGCATCCGGAGCCGTATCTGCGCAGTGCGCGCGCCTATTTGACGGCAGTGCTGGATGAGCCTGTGACCGAGCGGGATGTCAGCATCGGTCTGGCGGCCCTGTCGGCCTGTGCGACGGATCGGGACCTGATGGCGCGCTGGGCGGGCTGGGTGGAGAAAACCAAGCTGGATGATCCGCAGGATGCGGCGGGGGCGGATGATGCGCTGCTGCTGCGTCTGGTCGCGGACGGATTGTGGTTTTCGGATGTTGTGGGGGCGCACGGGATTACACAGGAGCAGCGCAGGGCGCTGGGGTCTGTGCTGTTGGCGGGAAGCCACTGGATGGAGAGCAAGGCATGAACCCTGTGACCTGGGCCTATCTGGGCGGAGCGATCCTGTTTGAGGTGGTCGGGACCAGCCTGTTGCAGGCGTCCAACCAGTTTACCAAGGCGTGGCCGACGGCGGGGATGGCGATTTGCTATGCCTGCGCCTTCTATCTTTTGACCCATGCGTTGAAGGTCATTCCGGTGGGGCTGGCCTATGCGATCTGGAGCGGGTTGGGTGTGGTGCTGATCTCGCTGATCGGGCTGTTTGTATTCCGCCAGAAGCTGGATTTACCTGCGGTCATCGGTCTGGCGTTGATCGTCGGCGGGGTGGTGATCATCAATGTGTTTTCAAAGGCCGTGAGCCACTAACCTTCACGGCGGCGATAGTGGGGGGCGACAGGGATACCCCTGCTGCGCTATGAGCCGCCGATGTTGCCTTTCTGGAAAACCAAGTCGCTGTCCGAAATGAACTCCCAAGAGTGGGAGAGCATCTGTGACGGCTGTGGGCTGTGCTGTCTGGTGCGGTTCGAGGACGAAGATACGGGTGAAGTGATCCCGACACGCGTCCACTGCAAACTGTTTGATCCCGTCAAATGCACCTGCACGGATTATGCAAACCGTAAGGAATATGTGCCTGACTGCATCAAGCTGACGCCGAACAATATCG
>JAEZHG010000297.1 GCA_023436945.1 Pseudomonadota bacterium
CCTATGTCGGCCCGCGCGGTGCCGAGGTGAAGCTGCATCTGGTCAATATCGGCAACGACAGCTCGACGGTTATTCTTACCCGCTACGCACGAGAACTGGACCTCGGCAAAAAGCCCCAGGGCGGCGACATTGTTGTCTCCTCCGAAACCTCCGAGGAGACCGATACCGCACAGGTCCGCATGCCGGGGATGTCTATCGATTCCAGCGGCGACAAGGCTACGGTCGCTCTGCCTGGTATCAAGATCGAGGCCGACGGCGACAAGGCGAACATCCGTATCGGCGGCCTGGTCATCCGCGCCGATGACAAGACCAGTGAAATGATCACCGATGACGGCCAAGGCACGGCTGTTTTCAAAGCCGACGACAACAGCGCCATCATCCAGACCAGCAGCAACAAGGCTATCCGCGCCACCATGATGAATGTCTCGGCCCAGCCCAATGCCGAAGGCTGGCGCGTGGTTGGCTATGAAGCCCGCGGCCCCCATGGCGGACCGATTGTTGTCGCCACCTTCCGCAGCCGTGACCGTGACAGTGACGACATCATCGAAGCCGCCAAGGCACTGGTGACACTCAACGTCGGGGATTAATCCGAGGTTTTACCTCCGTCGCCCTTGAAAGGGGCTCAAAGCTGGTTCACCTGACCAGCCCATGAGCAGGACTATTCCCTTGGCGAACGATATCGACGACGAACTGGCACCACTGCCGAAGAAACCGCGCACGCCCAAGCCGCCGCGTGCATGGCAACGTATGTTATCGGGTCGCCGTCTGGATCTGCTTGACCCCTCGCCCTTCGATATCGAGATCGAGGACATCGCCCACGGCCTCGCCCGCGTGGCCCGCTGGAACGGCCAAACGATCGGTGAGCATGCCTTCTCCGTCGCCCAGCACTCGCTGATCGTCGAGGAACTGTGCCGCGTTATCCGTCCAGGACTGGAACCGAAGTGGCAGCTTGCCGCCCTGCTCCACGATGCCTCGGAATATGTGATCGGCGATATGATCTCGCCGTTCAAATCGGCACTCGGCTCATCCTACAAGGACTTCGAGGCCAAGCTGGAAGCCGCCATTCACGTGCGCTTCCAACTGCCGCCCAAAACCCCCGCGACGATCAAGACTTTGATCAAAAAGGCCGACAAGGCCTGCGCCTTCTTCGAAGCCACCCAACTGGCTGGTTTCAACAAGCGCGAGTCGGTGCAAATCTTCGGCGCACCGCCTGCGGGCTACAGCATCACCCTTGAGCCGCTGCCGCCGTTCGAGGCCCAGAAAGCCTATCTGGACCGTTACCAAGAACTGGCCGAAGCTGTCGGCATTTCTACGGGCCGCTAAGCCGCACAGACTTCGGGGGAACGCATGACGGCAAACGACACAGTGACAGGACACCCCGCCCTTGAGGTCGGTGTCCGCATTGGTCTGTCCGCTGTCGTCATCGCCCTGCGGGACCGTCAGGCCGTCGTCCTGACCACCCATGCGCCGGACGGTGCCTCCGCCCTGCCCTTTGGCCCGTTTGATCCGGCGCGTGATCGCACCTTCGAGCTGTCACTGCGCCAGTTCGTGACCGAACAGACAGGCTTCCCGCTCGGCTTTGTCGAGCAACTCTACACATTCGGCGACATAGGCCGCGCCTCGCCCCGCGCGACGCCGGGGCCAGTTCCCGCACGCGAAGTCTCGGTCGGCTATCTGGCACTGACGCCCGAAGGCTCCGAGACGCCTGATTTCGGCTCTGATGGCCGTGACGCCCGCTGGACGCCCCTGTTTGAGATCTTCCCTTGGGAGGACTGGCGAAAAGGCGAGCCCGCCGTCATGCAGCCCTTGGGCGAGGCTCTAAGGTACTGGGCCGGCACCGATCCCCGCCGCATGGCCCGCGTGGACAGCCTGTTCGCCCTATTGCCCGATACCCGCTGGAACGAAGAGCGCGTTCTGGAACGATACGAGCTGCTCTATGAGGCCAAGCTGGTGGCCGAGGCGGCTCGAGATAATGACCAGCCCCTCCCAGCGCCTCTAAACGATCTGCCCATGGCATCCGACCACCGCCGCATTGCCGCGACAGGTCTTGGCCGCCTGCGCAGCAAGCTAAAGTACCGCCCCGTTCTGTTTGATCTGATGCCGGAGCGATTCACCCTCTCCGCCCTGCAATGCGCGGCAGAGGCGATTTCCGGCCTAACACTGCATAAACAGAACTTCCGCAGGGGCGTCGAGCGCACCGGACTGGTTGTCGCGACGGGCCAATTGGCGACCGATACAGGTGGTCGCCCCGCCGAACTGTTCCGCTATGCAGGCCCGGAAATGGCCACCGGATCGGCCCCTGGCCTAGCTCTTCCCGGACAGCGTTGAAGCGTAACGAGATTTTTTAAAATTTTTCCGAAGAATCAGCTTGCAAGGTCCGGAACGCTTAGCTACATAGCCCTCCTCGACCGGCCCCACGGGGACCTGACGATCTCGCGGAGAGGTGGCAGAGTGGTTGAATGTACCGCACTCGAAATGCGGCGTACGTGGAAGCGTACCGGGGGTTCGAATCCCCCCCTCTCCGCCATTAACTTCATCGAAGTAGAGATCACCCCCAAGCGGGAACGCTTAATCTAAGCGCGTTTTAGCATCCCTAAGCAGAAAAAATGCCGCCCCGCTTTTACAGGACGGCACTAGATTTAGAATTTGATCTTGCCGATCATTTCATTTGCTTCGTCAGCGTTTTTGAAAGGCTCAATTCGCGTTAAGTGTTGGTGGCAGAAAGAT
>JAEZHG010000306.1 GCA_023436945.1 Pseudomonadota bacterium
CGAGGCAGCGCAGGGCCACTTCGAGGTTGCGCAGGCCGTCTTCGCCGGTGACTGCAGGCGTTTCGCCGGTGGCGATGGCGGTGGCGAAGGCTTCCAGTTCCTTCTTCAGCGGCTCGTTCGGCCAGCTGTTGAGCATACGGGTCGAATAGGAACCGTCCGGCTGCTGGCCGAAATATTCGGTGACCTGACGGGTGATCAGATCGGCGACCACGAAGCGCGACTTGGTGGCGACCTGCAGGGTGCGGGTCTTGTACGG
The DNA here is from genome assembly GCA_023436945.1 of Pseudomonadota bacterium. Lineage (GTDB taxonomy): Bacteria > Pseudomonadota > Alphaproteobacteria > Caulobacterales > Caulobacteraceae > Brevundimonas. The sequence goes on from JAEZHG010000306.1 coordinate 257, forward strand.
CGTCACCCAGTTGGTGGTGATGTGGGCGATGGTGCCGTTTTCCATACGGAACTGCAGCAGGGCCGAGTCTTCGCGCAGGGCGTGGGTGTGACCCAGCAGCGATTGTACGTCCGACATTTCCGAGTTGGTCAGGTGACGAATGATATCGATGTCGTGAACGGCCAGATCGATCACGACGCCAACGTCGCCCATGCGCGGCGGGAACGGACCCACGCGGGTGATCTGGATCGAGATGATCTCGTCATCGGCAATGGCGCGTTTGACGGTTTCGACCGCAGGGTTGAAGCGCTCGACATGTCCGACCATCAGCACGCGGTTATTGGCGCGGGCGGCATCGATGATGCGCTGCGACTCTTCAACCGTAGGCGCGATCGGCTTTTCGACCAGAACGTGGATACCGCGTTCCAGAAGCGCCACAGCCGTATCGGCGTGGAAACGGTTCGGGGTGGCGACGATGGCGGCCTCGATACCCGAAGCGGCAAAGGCCTCGATGTCGGTATAGGCGGTGGCCTCATAGGCGGCAGCGACGCCGTCGGCGGTTACGCCATCGGGATCGAACACAGCCGACAGGTCGAACTCGCGCATGTCATTGGCGACGCGGGCGTGGTTGCGGCCCATGACGCCGACACCGGCAACACCCAGTTTCAAAGCGGTCATATCAGTTAGCCTTTAAACGACAGTACAGCGGCGATGATCTTGTCCTGGGTCGCCTCGTCCAGATCCGAGTGCATCGGCAGGCTGATGACAACATCCTTCAGACGCTCGGTTTCCGGCAGGCCGCCAGCACCGCGCGGGAACATCTCATAGGCCGGCTGCATGTGCAGCGGGATCGGATAATAGACGGCGGTCGGCACGCCCTGTTCCTTCAGGTGTGCAGCCAGAGCGTCGCGGTTCGGATGCTCGATGGTGTACTGGGCCCAGTTGGAAATGTTGCCAGCCTGAACGTCCGGAACCTTGGTGACGTGCGCGCGCAGAGCGTCGTTGTAACGCTTGGCGATGCGGTTGCGCCATTCGATTTCCTGACCGAAGACCTTCAGCTTCTCGATCAGAACGGCGGCCTGAATGGTATCCAGACGGCTGTTCAGGCCGATACGCATGTTCAGGTATTTCGGATCATGCTCGAAGGTGCGGCCTTCGAGGTCCACGCCAACGGCCTTGCCGTGCACGCGGATGGAATCCATCAGCTGGGCCAGTTCGTCGTCGTTGGTCAGAACAGCACCGCCGTCGCCATAGCAACCCAGCGGCTTGGCCGGGAAGAAGCTGGTGGTGGTGACATCAGCCCAGTTCAGCGGGTGCTGGCCGTCGATGGTGCACCCGAAACCTTGGGCCGAGTCAGAGATCAGCTTCAGGCCATGCTGGTCGACGATCTTCTTGATGGCCGGATAGTCAGCCGGTTGGCCAAACAGGTCCACGGCGATGACCACGCGCGGGGTAAGGCGACCTTCAGCTTTGATGCCGTCGATGGCCGCAGCCAGCTTGGCCGGATCCATGTTGTAGGTGATCGGGTCAACGTCAACGAAGACCGGCTCTGCACCGAACCACGGCACGACCTCGGCGGTGGCGGCGAAGGTGAAGCTCGGCACGAAGACGGCATCGCCAGCCTTCACGTCCCAAGCCATCAGCGGCAGTGCCAGAGCGTCGGTGCCGTTGGCACAGCCCAGCGCGTGCTTGGCCTTGCCGAAGGCGGCGAGATCGGCTTCGAACTGGCGGACCTGCGGGCCCATCACCCATGCGCCACCGACAACGGCTTCGGCGACAGCGGCTTCGATCTTGCCGTTCAGGCGGACACGTTGGGCTTGAAGGTCAATAAAGGGGATCATGGTTTCGCTCTTCACGTCAATCGCGGGCGGCGCCAAGCTTGGCGCAGTAAAATCAGATGGCGTCCTAGCAAAACACGCGCCTTGGTCCAAACGCGACAGGGTCACTTCGCGTTGCCATCTGCAACAGATGTGACACCAACTTCCCTTGGCAAAAGGCTTTTCGCCGCCTATCGCTGCACGGCTGTTTCGACATAAGTGGAGCCTTCGATGCCGCGTCCTGCTGCCTTTCTAGACCGTGACGGCGTCCTGATCCACGACTGCGGCTATCCGCATCGCCCCGATCAGTTGCAGATGATGGATGGCGCGGCGGCGGCGGTGAAGCGTCTGAATGATGCGGGCTATGTCACCGTTATCGTGACCAACCAGTCCGGCGTCGCGCGCGGCTATTTCAGCGAGGAGACCATGCACGGCTTCCATGATCTGCTGTTGGCCGAACTGGCCAAGGGCGGAGCGCGGATCGATGCGGTCTATCATTGCCCGTTCCATGAGAAGGCGGTCGTGGAGCGCTATCGCCACCCTGACCATCCTGATCGCAAACCCAATCCGGGTATGTTGCTGAGGGCGGCAAAAGACCACGATCTGGACCTGTCCGATGCCTCGCTGATGATCGGCGACAATACATCCGATACCGAGGCCGCCAGCCGTGCGGGCGTGCGTGGTTATCTGTTCAAAGGGGGCAACCTCGATCAATTCGTCGCCAGTATCCTCGGCAATTGATCGACAATTCCCTATCCGGTGAATAACTTCCCCCTCAAAGAACAAGAGTAAGGGGAAACGTCACCATGAGCCGCTTTAGCGACCTTTATTGGAATACGTCGGATGGCATGCGCCTGTATGCCCGCGACTATCGCCCGAGCGAGGCCAGCGACGCCCTGCCCGTCATCGCCATCCACGGCCTGACGCGCAACAGTGCAGACTTCACCAACATCGCCGAAATCCTTCAGGACCAGGGCCGCCGCGTGATTGCGGTGGATGTGCGTGGCCGTGGCAAGTCGGGCCGCGCCGCCGATCCGATGACCTATGTACCGCCGGTCTACGCTGCCGATATTGCCGCTTTGCTGGATGCCCAGAAGATAGAGCGGGCCATCTTTATGGGCACCTCGATGGGTGGGCTGATCACCATGGCGCTGACAGCGATCCGGCCTGATGCTATCGCCGCCTCGATCCTCAACGACGTGGGACCAGAGGTAGCGGTCGAGGGTTTGACCCGCATTGCGGCCTATACGGGCCAGCCTGTCGTGATCGAGAACTGGGATGACGCGGTCGCCTATACCAAGCGCATCAACGCCGTCGCCTTCCCCCACTATGGCGACGATGACTGGCAGACCTTTGCCAAGCGCATCTTTGTCGAGAATGCCAAGGGCGTGCCGTCGCTGGCCTATGACCCGAATATCTCCGCGCCGATCAAGGCTGCAGGTGCGGGCGCGTTGGTGCCGGACCTGTGGCCGCTTTACCGGACGCTGGCGACCAAGCCGACGCTTATCGTCCGTGGCGAGACATCAGACCTGCTCAGCCCCGCCATTCTTGAAAGGATGCTGAGCGAGGGCGACAACGCCACCACCGTCGAGGTTTCCGGCATCGGTCACGCCCCCATGCTGGATGAACCACAGGCCAAGGCGGCCATCACCGCATTCCTGTCCAAACAGCCGTAAGACATGAAAAAAGGGGCGCTCAAACGAGTGCCCCTTTTGAATTCAGTGATGGCTTTGAAAGGCTTAGGCCTTTTTGACGAACTCGGTGCGCAGGACCAGACCACGGACCTTGTCGACATTGGCCTCGATTTCCTCGGGGTCGCCGGTCAGGCGGATCTTGGCAACCTTGGTGCCACGTTTCAGGGTCACGCCGCCCGAGCCCTTGACCTTCAGGTCCTTGATCAGGGTGACGCTGTCGCCGTCTTTAAGTTCGGCACCGTTGCTATCGCGTGTGATTTCGTCAGTCATGGCGGCCTTCTAACCGATGGATTGCGGCGGCGTCGAGAAAAACCATTATTAAAAAGTGGTTTTAGGTGACCCGCGTCAAAGTGAGCGGCGGCACATTGCGTTCCAACTCGTCCAGCCACACCCGCGCCGAGCTGTCTGACGGCGCGCGCCAGTCCCCGCGCGGCGACAGCGATCCACCCGTCACCACCTTTGGTCCATTCGGCACAGCCGAGCGTTTGAACTGGCTGGTCTGGAAGAAGCGGATCAGGAATTTACGCAGCCAGAAGCGGATGGTGTCCAGATCATAGGCCACCTTCTCCTCGTCGGGCGTACCTGCGGGCCACAGGCCACGCTCGGGGTCTGACCATGCCTGATGGGCCAGATAGGCGACCTTGGACGGGGCCATGCCAAAGCGGCTGATGTGGAAGAGGAAGAAGTCGTTCAGCGCATAGGGGCCAACCGTCCCTTCCGTCGACTGGATTTTGCCGTCGGCTCCTGCGGGGACGAGTTCTGGCGAAATCTCGGTGTCGAGAATGGCATAGAGGGTCGGGCTGACGGCCTCGCCAACCACCTTCTTGTCAGCCACCCAGCGGATCAGGTGGCGGATCAGGGTCTTCGCCACCCCGCCATTGACGTTGTAGTGGCTCATATGGTCGCCGACGCCATAGGTGCACCAGCCGAGCGCCAGTTCCGACAGGTCGCCGGTGCCCAGCACAAAGCCGTCGTTGTGGTTGGCCAGACGGAACAGATAATCCGTCCTCAAGCCCGCCTGAACATTCTCGAAGGTGATGTCATAGACCGGCTCGCCCTTGGCATAGGGGTGGCCGATGCCCTCCAGCATGGCACTGGCGGCAGGACGGATGTCGATCTCGTTGCCCGTTACGCCGAGGGCTTTCATCAGCGCCCAAGCGTTGGACTTGGTGCCGTCAGAGGTCGCAAAACCCGGCATCGTATAGGCCAGAATGCCTGTGCGAGGGATTTCCAGACGATCAAAAGCACGGCAGGCCACTAGCAGGGCCTGGGTTGAATCCAGACCACCGGACACACCGATCACCAGCGTCTTGGAGCCGGTCGCAGTCATGCGGCGCATCAGGCCCTGAACCTGAATATTGAAGGCCTCGTAGCAGTCCTGATCGAGGCGGCTGGCATCATCCGGCACAAACGGGAAGCGGTCGAGCGGGCGGATTACATCGCCCATCGGGCCGTCACCCGCCTCGAACGGGACGATCACAGCCGTCTCGCCTTCCATCAGAGCGCAGTCGGCGAAGGTGCCGTTGCGCAGGCGATCCAGACCGATCCGGTCAACGTCCACATCAGCGATAGTCAGATGACTGTGCATCGAGAACCGCTCGCCCTCGGCCAGTTTGGTGCCGAGTTCGTGGATCATGGCCTGACCGTCCCACGCGAGATCGGTCGTACTTTCGCCCCAGCCCGAGGCCGAGAACACATAGGCCGACAGGGTGCGGGCCGACTGGCTGGCGCACATCAGGGCACGGTCCTCGGACTTGCCGATGACGATGTTGGAGGCCGACAGGTTGCAAAGGATGCGCGCCCCCGCCAGTGCGGCACGCGTGGACGGCGGCTGCGGGGCCCAGAAGTCCTCGCAGATCTCGACGGCAAAGGTGAAGCCCGGACGGTTGGCCGCCTCGAAGACCAGACCCGGCTGGAAGTCCACTTCCTCGCCGTTCAGCACCACCACATCCTCGGTGCGCGAGGCCGCGGGCGCGAACCAGCGCTTTTCATAAT
>JAEZHG010000067.1 GCA_023436945.1 Pseudomonadota bacterium
GTGCGGCCATGCCTGCGGGGATATATTCCGCCGCATTGCCAAAGGCCCGAACGGCCACGGCCAGTTCCGTATTGCCATCGGTGCCGATGGCGATGCGGTGGCGGCGTCTGCGCCCTGCTGCCGTGCCCGAAAGCACGAACAGCAGGAGCATCAGAAAGCTGCACCAGAGGGCTGCGGCCTGAACGGTTGTTGCCATCATCAGTTCTCGCGCGCGACCGGATAGAGCAGGTGGCGCTGGTCGTAGAAGGGCGTGCGCTCATAGAACCAGCCGAGGCGGGCATGCGGATTGGCGGCAAAGGCCGGATCAGATGCCAGCTTGGCCTCGAACTCGGCCTTCAGGGCCGGATCGGCGGCCATCATCTTGTCGGCCAGCGGGGCGATGGCATAGGGCTCGATATATTCCACGCGGCTGAGCACCTCGAGGAACATGCCCCATGCGAAATAGCTTTCGCGGGACTGGGGCTCGAGTGCCAGCATGACGATGTCGCCCAGCGGCTGATCTGTCGAGATGCGGACCGAACCCGGCGCGAAGGTCCAGCGGGTTTGCTCTTCTTCCACACCGTCGATCTTGACCTCGACATGGCCCTCGTTGGCGCGTTGCGACATCTGCGGGCGCTTGAGGCGCAGCATGGTGACGTCAACCGCAGTCGGTTCATCCACGCGGGTCATTTCCACACCCGATGCAGCCAGACGCTCGATTATGTCGGTGCGATAGGCGGGGACCCAATAGGCCTTGGGACGGTTCAGGTGCAGGGTCGGCTTGGAGCCGAACCACGGCATCTGCCATTCCACCGGGTCAGCCTCGCCCAGCCAGCGGATTTCCTTACGGCCCGAAGCGGCGCTCTCGTACATCTCGTATTTGATGCCCTTGAACGGGATGATCTCGGTCGGCTCATCGACCTGCACGAAATTGGTCGGCAGGCTTTGCGGACGTAGGGCGCGGTCGGCGGTGATGGCGGCGCGGACTTCGCCGATGTTCTCGGCCATGACCTTCAGGGTCTCTTCGATGAACACATAGGTGCCCAGCACGCGCTGGTCGTGCGGCTTCAGGCTGTGGTTCTCGATCAGGATGGTCGGAATGTGGGCTGCATCGCCCCAGCCGTTGGAGAAACGCTCGCCAAGGCCACCGTCGTTCAGGCCTGCGCGGGGATCGTCATCGTCGATGCCAAAGACCAGACCGCCCGGGATGTGGCCTTCTTTCTCCAGCGCCGAATAGAGGCGCGGCTTGAAGGTCGAGTTCAGCCAGCCGGCAATGGCGGGCGAACGGGTGAAGGTGTTGTCTTCACCGGTAAAGCCGAAGGTGACATCATACTGGTAGTCCATGCCGTCAGTGACGTGGACGTCGACGTAGATGTCGGGATTGTATTTCAGGATCAGGCCACGAACGGCGCGCATCTCGGGCTGGTCCAGCTTGAGATAGTCGCGGTTCAGGTTCTGGTTGGTGCCGGTGTTGCGCCAGCCCTGAATGCGCGGACCGCGCTGGTTCGGGCGCGAATAGAGGCCTGAACGCTCATGGCCATCAACACTGAGGATCGGGATCAGGATCAGGTTGGCACCGTCCAGCAGGTGATCCTTGCCGTAAAAGGCAATGTCACGCAGCAGCATCATGCCGGCGTCCTTGCCGTCGATCTCGCCGGGGTGGATACCGGCCTGAATCAGGATCGTCGGCTTGGCCGGATCAAACTGTGCGCCGTCTTTTGAGGCGATCACGGCATAGATGTCACGGCCTTCCGGCGAGGTACCGAAGCTCTCGATACGGATCAGGTCGGAGGCCGCTTCCAGACGGTCGAACCATGCGCGGGTGTCGGCATAGTTGGGGCTGAAGTTCAGCTCGGCGTCTTGCTCGAAGCCAGAGGCCCACGGATCGGTTGCCGGACGCAGCAGATGGCGCGAACCGCCATCCCACTTCGGCGCAGGGGGCAGGAACTCTTGGTCCCAAGGGGCGGCGTTGGTGATCGGTGTCGTTTCGGACATGGCAGGACTCGATATTAGGGCGACGACTAGGGCCGCGAGCGTGACGTGCCGCATGAACCCCTCCAACAGGCGACAATATTGCGGCGACCTTAGGGTGTTTTGTGTCCATAGAAAAAGCCCCGATGACCATGTCAGCGGGGCTTTGGGGGCAGGTTTATCGCCAATCCTCATCCAGAGGTGCGCCAATATCGGTCGGCGTGCCAACGGGCAGGCCATTTTGCTGGCGGGCTGTGCGGATGTCTTCGTCCGACATTTCGGCAAAGGCTTCACGGTACTCGGTGGCGTAGTCTGCGCGCGTTTTGGCGATAATGGCCATCCAGTCCGCCTCGCTCATTTCATTGGGGCGCATGTTCGACAGCGGCAGTTTCGCCTCATAGGCCATGGCGCGCTGGGCCGTGTCACGCATCAGGGCAGGGTCCGCCAAGATCCACGCGTTTATGATGCGGCCCATCTCGTCGCTCATCGAATTGCGGTAGAAGGAGAAGCCCACCTCGTCCACGCCCGTGACCCAAGCATCGGTGCGGATTTGCCAGATGTAATACCAGAAGGAGGCGCGCAGTCTGTTCCCCTTCTTCCATTCGTCGGCAATGACAAAGCTAAGATTGAAAGGGGAAACCTCGGTCAGATTGGCCAGAACATACTGCGGATCATGCGCCGGATTTGGGCTGACCTCGTCGCTGTTTCCGCTGGTGGCGCTGTCCTGAACGGAAGCCGTGGGGATGGCGTGTGCCATTGCCGGCAGGGCCGCACCGGCGATAAAGGTCGCCACGGACAGGCCGATCGCGCGGCGGAACAGTTTGGGGGTCATCAGTGATCATCCAGAATGGCTCAGGTCATGAATGAACAGTGATCACAGTTATCGGTTGCGCGTAAAGCGCGCTTTGGTGACCGAGTGGACAAAAAAAGGGAGCGCCGAACGGGCGCTCCCTCGTTTGTTCGGTCAGGATTTTTTCCAGATCGGGGCCTTGTCGCCCAGAAGGCCGAGGCTGTCCCAGATATCGTTGACGCGCTCGATCACGTCCTCGTCCATCTGGATGACCTCGCCCCATTCGCGCTTGGTCTCGGGTTCCCACTTGTCGGTGGCGTCCAGCCCGATCTTGGAGCCGAGACCGCTCTCGGGAGAGGCGAAGTCCAGATAGTCGATCGGGGTGCCTTCGATGACGGTGATGTCGCGGGCGGGGTCCATCTTGGTCGAGATGGCCCACATGACGTCCTTCCAGTCCCGGGCGTTGACGTCGTGGTCCACGACGATGATCCACTTGGTGTACATGAACTGTCGCAGGAACGACCAGCAGCCCATCATCACGCGCTTGGCGTGACCGGGGTAGGCCTTCTTCATCTACACCACGGCGATGCGGTAAGAGCAGCCTTCCGGCGGCAGCCAGAAGTCCACGATCTCGGGGAACTGTTGCTGCAACAGCGGGATGAAGACCTCGTTCAAGGCTTCGCCCAGCACGGACGGCTCATCCGGCGGACGGCCCGTGAAGGTGGTCAGATAGATCGGGTCCTTGCGCATGGTGATGGCAGTGACCTGAAACACAGGGAAGGTCTCGACCGAGTTGTAATAGCCGGTGTGGTCGCCGTAGGGGCCTTCTGGGTGGTGCTCGTCCAGCAGGACGTGGCCTTCCAGCACGATTTCGGCTTGGGCAGGCACCATCAGCGGCACGGTCTTGCACGGCACCAGCTCGGCCTTTTCGCCGCGCATCAGGCCAGCGAACTGATACTCCGACAGGGTTTCCGGCACGGGTGTTACAGCGGCCAGAATGGTGCCGGGGTCAGCGCCCAGAACCACGGCGCAGGGCAGGGGCTCGCGCTTGCCGGCCTTCTTGTGGCGGGCATAGTGCTGGGCACCGCCACGGTGGGCCAGCCAGCGCATGATGGTCTTGTCCTTGCCCAGCACCTGCATGCGGTAGATGCCGAGGTTGAAATCATCCTCGCGGTCGTCGCTCGGGCCCTTGGTTACGACGAGCCCCCAACTGATCAGCGGCGCAGGCT
>JAEZHG010000091.1 GCA_023436945.1 Pseudomonadota bacterium
CATCTAGGCAGTGTGGGAGTGTTCGATTACAGGCGCGACCTGCCGCTACCGCTGGAAAGTCCCGAGGTGGGGTGGGGCATCGCGCCCGAGTACCAGAGGCACGGCATAGCCACAGAAGCCCTTGAAATTTTTATGAAACATTTAGACGAGACGCTGATCACACCGCGGACAGTCTGCATGATTTCGCCAGACAACCATTCATCTGTTAAGCTTGCTGCACGAAATGGCTATCGCCAATATGCAAAGACGGATTACAAGGGCTTTGCTGTTAACCTTTTCGAGCGCAATCGTATGATCTGCGCGCGCGAAAGCTGACAAGCGCGTAACGGCATACTAATTGCTGAACCTGTACTGTAAATCGCATCACGAGTTCCGCCATGCCTATGACTCCCGACACTGTTCGCGGCTTCCTGCTTGAAGCTTTTCCGGACGCCCAGATCGAACTGGAGGACACGGCTGGCGATAATGATCACTATCGCGCCGTCGTCGTGACGGGCGCATTCGAGGGACTAAATCGCGTGGCTAGGGGTCGTCTTTGCAATGCTGCCTTCAAGGGGCAACTGGGCACCGTCCTGCACTCGATTACCTTCGAGACCAAAACGCCGTCGGAGGTGCTATAAACATGCGCTATCGTCCACTCGGGCCTTCAGGATCGGCAGTATCCGCTATTACCCTTGTGCTGGACGCTGATCTTGCGGCCAATAACGCCGAGGTCATTCGCTCGATCGTATTTTCCGCGCTGGAACACGGTATAAACGCCTTCCACATCGACAGCCTGGATCGCACCCTGATCCGTACTGTCGGCGAGGCACTGAGCCATGTCGAACGCGACCTGCTGTATATCAGCCTGACCGTTGGCCCGCTGCCGAACGGCAAGCGCGACTTCACGCCTGAAGGTGTGGACGCTGTGCTGACAGCGGTGCTCAAGGCCTCGAATATCGAATATGTCGACGCCATCATTCTGGATGATCCGGCACAGAACGAGCTTCCGACCAGCTCTATCAAGGCCATCCGCAGCGATGAACGCATCCGCAGCCTTGGCGTGCGTGGCGATTCCGAAGTTATGGAAATCTACGTCAACTCAAGCCTGTTCGATGTTCTGCACGCGCCCTGCCACGTCCAGCTGAACGCCAAGCAGCGCAACCGTCTGCGCGAAGCCCGCGAAAACGAGATGACGGTCTTCGGCGTCGACTACTATCCGGAGCGCCTTCTGAAGGCTCCGCCGCCCCCGCCGCCCCCGCCTGTCGAGCGCGGCCTGTTCGGCATCAAGAAGAAGCAACCGCCGGTCGAGATCCCGACCTCGCCGTTCGACTTCCTTGAAAATATTCCGGGCTGGGAAGCCGAGGACATCTGCCTCGCCCACGCCCTGCTGGACACCAGCCTTGCCGGCGTCCTGATCCACGCCAGCAGCATCGACCGTCTGGAGCGTCTGGCTGCGGCCTGCGAGCGCGACATGCCTGTCAGCATGCCCGCTCAGCTGGAAATGGCCCGCGTGGGTAAAATCCGCGCGGCCTAGGCAACTTATCAGCCGCCCAGTGCGGTAAAAGCCCCGTTCAAGAAGCCCGCCTTGCCATAGCGCAAGGCGGTGCCGTCTTCGGTAATGACGCGGCCACCGGCTGCCTGAAGCACGGCGTGGCCTGCGGCAATGTCCCACTCGGACGTCGGCCCCGTGCGCGGATAGGCGTCATAGCGCCCCTCGGCAATCAGACACAGTTTCAGCGAGCTATCGAGCGCCTGCCAGTGGGTACAACCATGGCGACGCGACAAACGATCTGCCTCGGCATCGGTCAGGCTGTGGCTCAGGATGGCGACCGGCTCGTCAGGGCGCTGGCGCACATGGATCGGATGCCACGCCTCGTCGCCATGACGGCGGAAGGCCCCCTGCCCCGCACCGCCCGAGCGCCACGACGTTCGGGTAGCCGGTGCCACAACCGTACCGGCCACGACCTGTCCTTCATGCACCAGAGCGATATTGACGGTGAAGGCCTCGCGCCCCTGAACAAAGCCGCGCGTACCGTCCAGCGGATCAATCAGCCAAAACCAGCTTTCTGCGCCTTGCGGCACGCCCTTCTCTGAAGACAGTTCTTCGGCCACCACCTGAATGCCCGGCCACTCGGCTTCCAGACGCGCCAGAATAAGAGCCTCTGCGGCGCGGTCGGCTTCGGTAACGGGGCTGTTGTCGGACTTGTGGTCGGGCTGGATGCCACTGCGCCAATAGGGGCGGATAACCTCGGCGGCTTCCTCGGCGATGTGGGCAATAACCTCGGCCAGACGGCCGGATGCCAGATCGGTTTCAACCTGTCCGATAGCGGGAGATGGGGTGCTGTTCATTATCTCTCCAAATAACCGATCAGAGAGGTTTAACGAACCGGCAAATCAGGTCAGTTATGGTTAATCATTATTTACACATTCGTGTGCGAGCCGATTTCGGGCGAAGTTGAAGCCATGTCCATTTTCCACGAAACCCCGTCCGAGAAACCTGCTGCGACCCTGCCATCGGGTGGTGAACTAGCCACTCTGGTCGCGGCCAAGCTCTGCCACGACTTCATCAGCCCCTCGGGAGCTGTCATGTCGGGTCTCGATCTTCTGGATGATCCGACTGCGCAGGACATGCGCGACGACGCAATGGGCCTGATCCGACAAAGTGCCAAGAAGATGATCTCGCTGGTCAACTTCTCGCGCGTCGCCTTTGGTGCCGCCACCACCGCCGAGCGTTTCTCGTCTAACGAACTTCACACGCTGCTGGCCAATATGATCGAGGGCGGCCGCGCACAGCTGGACTGGCGCGTACCGGACATCAGCCTTTCCAAGCCGCACGCCCGCGCCCTGATCAATCTGGCCTATCTGACGGTGGGTGCGCTGCCGATGGGTGGCGTGGCCACGATCAACGCCCGCGAAGAAGAAAATGGCATCACGATTGCCGGAACTGCCGAGGGTGGCCGCGCCCGTCTGAAGCCCGAAGCCGTTACCGGCCTGCGCGGCGAACCGCTTCAAGAAGGCCTGCAAGGTCAATGGGTTCAGCCCTACTGGCTGTGGCTGACCGTCTCCGAAGCCGGTGGCCGTCTAGACACAGCGACCGAAGAAGGTCGCGTAGCCTTGATCGCTAGACTACCCAAAGCCACGCTTATTTGACATAAAATGCTCCCTGGAGGGCGTCACGCCTTGGGCTGACGTTTGGGATTAAGGGAGTATCGGGGCCTGTCTGTCCGTCTATGCCTTGTTGTCGATGATAGCCGTATCATCCGCAAAGTAGCCCGCCGCATCTTGGAGGGGCTAGGCTTCGACGTGGCCGAAGCTGCCGATGGCATCGAGGGGCTGGACCAGTGCAGCCGCGCCATGCCGGACCTGATCCTTCTGGATTGGCGCATGCCAACCATGGACGGCATGGACTTCCTGCAGCAGCTCAAAATCCAGCCGGATGGCCACAAGCCCAAGATCCTCTTCTGCTCGATGGAGACCGATCCGGCCAGCATCGCACAGGCATTGGCCGCAGGTGCCCATGACTATGTGATGAAGCCGTTCGACGGCGACATCCTGCAATCCAAGATAGACGAGATCGGCGCAATGCAGGCGTTTGCCGCATGACACCCGAGGACTTCGATCGCCTTCAGGGGCTTATGGCATCGCGCGCGGGTTACGCCTTGGCCAGCGCCCGCATGCAACTGGCCGAGCATCGCCTTGGCCCGATTGCACGCCGCGAGGGCTATCATAATGTCGAAGCCCTGCTGAGCCACGTCTGGAGCCGACCGCTGGGTTCGTTGGGCTGGCAGATCATCGAATATCTGCTCAACGGCGAGACATGGTTCCGCCGTGACCGCCACATCTTTGAACTCTATTCCCGCGAGCTTCTGCCTGCGCTTGCGGCGGCCCGTAAGGATCGCCCTGTACGCATCTGGTGCGCGGGCGGTGCGGGCGGTCAGGAAGCCTATAGCCTCGCCATGGCGGCGCTCGACATGGGCATCAAGGTCGAGATCCTGAGCACAGACCTGTCGACAAGCAGCACGACCAAGGGCGCAACCGGCGTCTATACAGGTTTTGAGATCCAGCGCGGCCTGTCGGCGCAATCCATGCTGAAGTGGTTCGTTCCGGTCGAGGACCAGTGGCAAGCCAATAGCGAACTGCGCCGCACGGTGACATTCGAGCGCGCCAATCTGCTGGACCCGCTGGGCGAGGACAAGAACCGCCGCGAACCGTTCGACCTGATCTTCTGCCGCTATGTGCTGGAAGACATGGTGCCGGAGAAACGCGCCCTGGTTCTGGACCTGATCGGCAAGCAGCTACTGGATGACGGCTGCCTGTTCCTCGGCCTCACCGACAAGATCGAGGGCAAGACCTTCCGTCAGGTCGCGGGCCAGACGGGACTGTTCGTCAAAGCTCCCGACAGCAACCGTCGCGCCGCTTAACCCAGAAGAGCGCGTCGGGCCACGGCCTTCACGCCGTCGGTCGGCACATCGACAAATACCAGATCGGTCGTTCCGAAATATTTGGACTGGTTGCGCGCGCACCAGTCGGTCGTCACCAGCTTGATCATGCCTTGGGTCCTAGCCCCCGTCGTACGCTCGGCGGCATAGATGAAGTCGCCCGTCATATCCTCGATCGGGGTCGGGCCGTCCTGATTGCAGACCTTCAGGATGGCAGGCATGCGTGATGCCTCGATTTCGGCGACCTGAAGCTTGCCGTCGAAGCGGACCACCTCGTCATAATGGAACTGGTCCACATCCCCGCCCTTTAGCCCCGTGCCGAGCGTGGTGTGGCCGATAAAGCCCCAGTCGGCATCGACCGCATCGGCAAAGCCCTTGCTGACCGCACGGCCCGTCTCGCCAAGTGTCAGGGCCTTGGGGTTATGGCCGATGATCGCTCGCTCGACCGGCGTCAGATGCGCTGCCAGTGTGGAGGCGACGAGGGAAGCCAGAGCCGGATCAGCCTGCTCGCCTACCGCAACTATAGAGGTGCGAACCACACCATCGGCACCATATTCGCCGACCGTATAGGTCTCGCCCCAACGGCCCGGATGCATATAGCCGCTGGTGCCGGACTGGTGGGTGAACAGCAGATGGTTGTGGCCACCGACCATCAGCGCACCTTGCGGCAGAAGCGGCAGATACTGACGCTCGTCCACCACGCCCACGTGGCTGAGGACCAGCTTCAGACCGTCACCGGCCAGCAGGGTGGCAAAGTTATCGTGCGCCCACTGCACAGGCGCAGGAATGTTCAGCCAATCGCGGCTTTCCTCTGGATAGGAGTTCAGAGACGGCGTCGCCATACCCACCAGACGCACCGTCTGGTCTCCCACCTGCATCACGGCAGAAGACGGGGCATAGGGCTGGCCGGTCCGCTTGTCGATCAGATTGCTGACCACCGTCAGACCCAGTGCGCGCATGCGAGCGATGACCGGATGAAGGTCATGGACGAGGTCGTTGTCGTGGTTGCCGATATTGAAAACTGTCGGCGCAATCTTGGGCAGTTCGGCCATGAAGGCCCAGTCGATCACGCCTTCCGAGCGGACCGAGACCACATTGCCTTTTTCAAAGCTGTCGCCGTTGACGACGATCAGGTGCGGCACCTCGCTGGAGGCTACCTCCCTGCGGAAATCGGCCAGTAGCTGGGCGATGCGGCCATAGGAGGAATGCAGGTCAGAGATCGCCAGAACGCGCAGTTTGGGCGCAGCCGATATAGCCGCTTGCCCATGCGCACATCCCGCCAAGGCACCGGCCAGAGGCAGGCTTGCAGCCCACTGGAGCAGGTGACGACGCGACGGGGAATAACGTGACATGAACGGCGACCTTGATGACGAAACCGAGCCCTTAACATGACACGGCCCGTGTGGTCGCGAGGGCGAAACGACAAAGGCCCAGAATATGGCAACACTGCGGCAAATTAGCCTTTGAACTCGTATGCAATACGATACCGCAATGCTTTCCGGCAAAGCTGTGTCGCTGTCATGAAAGCTTCACCAATCGCCGATTTTTTGCGGTTGGATTCCTTCCAACGCCCTTCTAGACCCCCGCCCATCATTTCTAGGGGATATAGAATGAAGCGTATTTCCGCCCTCGCCGTTTCGGCCAGCACCCTTGCCATGCTGGTGGCCGCTCCGGCCTTTGCCCAAACTGCTGAAGACACCGCTGCCGTTGGCGACATCGTCGTCACCGCCCAGCGCCGCAGCGAAAGCATCCGTGACGTGCCGTTCGCCGTCACCGCCATGAACACCGAGACCCTGGCGGCTGTGAACGCCGGTGGTGCAGACATTCTGGCACTGGCTGGCCGCGTTCCGAGCCTGAACGTCGAAAGCTCGAACGGCCGTTATGCGCCGCGCTTCTACATCCGTGGCTTCGGCAACGTCGACTTCGACTTCACCGCCTCGCAGCCGGTTTCGGTCGTGATGGACGATGTGGTTCTGGAAAGCGTTTACCTGAAGGGCTTCCCGCTGTTCGACGTGAAGCAGCTTGAAGTTCTGCGTGGCCCGCAAGGCACCCTGTTCGGCCGCAACACTCCGGCAGGCGTGGTCAAGGTCGACACCGTCAAGCCGGGCGACGTGTTCGAGGGCTTCGGCCAGATCTCGGCCGGTAACTACGGTTCGGTCCGCGCTGAAACCGGCGTGACGGTTCCGGTCAGCGACACCGTCTCGCTGCGTCTGTCGGGCCTGCTGAACCACCGCGACGACTGGGTCAACAACGCCTATGACGCCCCGTTCGCCACCCCGAACGGCGACGAGCTGGGCAATTTCGAAGACCGCGCCATCCGTGGTCACCTGGCATGGACCCCGACCGAGCAACTGTCGGTTCTGGCCACCCTGCAAGCGCGTGACTATGCCGGCACCGGCACCCTTAACCGCGCCAACGCCCTGACCAAGGGCTCGAACAAGCTGAACGACAACTACGACCGCGACACCGTCTATTACGACGGCGGCCGTAACAACTTCCAGAAGCAGGACACCACCTCGCAGTCGCTGCAAGTGGCCTATGACTTCGGCAACATGACCCTGACCGGCGTCGTCGGCTCGTTCCAAGGCTCGGCGATGGGCAATGGCGACATCGACGGTGGCGTGGCCGCCTCGGCCATGGCTGGCCAAGGCTTCAAGGTTCCGTATTCGGTCGAAAGCGGCACCGACAACTCGGACCTGCGCCAAGACACCTTCGAACTGCGTCTGGCCTCGAACGGCGACAACCGCCTGAACTGGCAGGTCGGTGCCTTCTACTGGCAAGAGCGTTTCAACCTCGTCTCGAACACCTACAACGGCACGGGCAACCTGACCCCGACCAAGCAAACCGACATCGTCCAGAAGTCGGACTCGTGGTCGGTCTTCGGTCAGGCCAACTACCAACTGACCGACGCTGTGAAGCTGACGGGCGGCCTGCGCTACACCGAAGACCAGCGTGAATATGCCGGCAAGATCACCATCGGCGCACCGGGCACCGGCAATATCGCCGTCTCGGACGAGCAGGTCTCGTGGGACATCAGCGCCCTGTACGAAGTGAACAGCGACTGGAACGTCTTCGCCCGCATCGCCAATGGCTATCGCGGTCCGTCGATCCAGGGCCGCAACCTGCCGGTTCTGACCACCGCCGACAGCGAAACCGTCATGTCCTATGAAGCTGGCTTCAAGGCCCGCCTGTGGGATGGTCGCGCTCGCCTGAACGCCACGGCCTACTTCTATGAAGTTAAGGACCAGCAGTTCACCGCCATCGGTGGCGACGACAACACCAACCGCCTGCTGAACGCCGACAAGGGCATCGGCAAGGGCATAGAGATCGACGGCGACGTCTATCTGGGCGCTGGCTTCACCTTCGCCGGTGGCTTCGCCTGGAACGCGACCGAGATCAAGGACAAGGACCTGCTGGTCGCCATGTGCACTGGCGGCTGCACCATCACCGATCCGCTGGTTCAGATGGGCACCACCACCCGCGCCAACATCGACGGCAACCCGTTCCCGATGGCTCCGGAGTTCTCGGGCAACTTCGTCCTGTCCTACCTCAAGTCGATCGGCAACGGTCAGGAACTGTTCGCGGCGACCGACTGGGTCATCCAGAACAACACCAACATCTTCCTGTATGAATCGAAAGAGTTCATGCTGGACACCCAGTTCGAAGGCGGCCTGCGCGCAGGCTGGCGTGACCTGAACCGCGGCCTCGAAGCTGCGGCCTATGTCCGCAACATCACCGATGAGGACAACATCATCGGTGCCATCGACTTCAACAACATGACGGTCTTCGTGAACGAACCGCGCATGTACGGCATCGAAGTCTCCAAGCGCTTCTAATCCTCACGGATTAAGCCTGTAGGCTGATGGAGGGCGGCAGAGGAAACTCTGTCGCCCTCTTTGCTATCTGCAAAACCGTGTTACCCATAATCCATAACACCGGCCAACGGTGAGGGAGGGGTTATGCGGATAACCGTTTTGCTGACGTCGCTGGTTCTGGCGCTGTTGCTCGCTGTCTGGACGACGCAGTCTCCCAAGCCCCGCAGCGCCGAGGCCCCCGACCATCTGTTCTCGGCCACCCGCGCCATGGTGGATGTGCGCCAGATCGCCAGCGCCCCTCACCCGCTAGGATCAGAAGAGCACACCAAGGTCCGCGCCTATCTGGCCGAGCGTTTGGCGCAGTTGGGATTTGAGACCTCCGAACAGCGTGGCTCCTTGACCATACGCGCCGTCCAGCGCCTCCAGCGCTCTGGCGGCACCCCTGAAAATGCGAACTTCGAAGCGGTCAATCTGATCGGCGTGCGCAAGGGCACAGACCCCAGCGCGCCGCCCCTGATGCTGATGGCGCACTATGACACTGTGGTCGGATCACCGGGTGCAGCCGACGCCACATCGGGTGTCGCCGCCATTCTCGAGACCGCCCGCGCGCTACAGGCCCGCGACAGTAATCGCCGCGATCTGGTGATCGTCTTCACCGATGCCGAAGAGATCGGCCTTGAGGGCGCACGCATCTTTTTTGAAGAGCACCCTCTGGCGGCCAATATCGGTTTCATCCTCAATCTCGAAGCACGTGGCGGCGGTGGCCGTGCGTCGATGTTCGAGACGGGACGCGGGGATGGCCAGACCATCCGCGCCTTCGCCCCTGTTGCCCTCAAGGCCGATGGCGGTGTGACGGCAACTTCGCTGGCCGTGTTCATGTACGAGAACATGCCCTATGGCACTGATTTCACCCACGCAAAGGAGCGCGGCAAGTCGGGGTTGAACTTCGCCTTCATAGGCCGTCCTGCCCAGTATCACTCGCCGGAGTCCACGCCGGACAATCTGGATCAGGGTGCCTTGCAGCATATCGGCTCGCAAACTCTGGAGGCCGCCGATCGACTGATGCGCTCAGACAGCCTTCCCGCTAGCAGTCCCAACCTCGTCTATTCCGACATCTTCGGCCGCGTGGTCATCAGCCATCCGAAATGGGCGGGCTGGCTGCTGCTGGGCCTGTCGGTCGCAGGCATCGGCTTTGCGGCATGGCGGGCGCGTCGTTGGACGGGACTGACGATCAAACAACTCGGCCAAGGCGCACTTGATGGCCTATGGTTCCTGTGCGGCGGGTTTGTGCTGCTGCAGGGTCTACGCCTTCTGGCGGGTCCGGCGGGCGAGCGCTCCAGTGACCCGGGGGCCTATTATGTGCTGCTGCGCCGCATCCCGTGGATGGAGGCTGGCGCGGTTCTGGCCATTACCGCCCTCGCCTTCCTGCTGCTGTCAGGTGCGCGTGCGAGACGTCGCCGCTACTTCGGCTACGGATTTGCAGCGCTAACTGTTGCGCTGGCGCTGACCATGGGAGCCAAGCCGCTCTATCTGGTGCCGGGTGTGATTGCGGCGATCTTGTCGCTATGGCCGGGGGCAGCTTCGCGCACCGTCTGGGGCGCATGGCTGGGACTACTGTCGCTCGTATTCGTCGCTGCCTGTGTCGCACAGGCCTATGCGCCCGAAGCTGCGCTGATCCTGACATGGCCGTTGCTGTTGGGGGTTCTCACCGCCGTGGTCACCAGCCTGATCTGCCCTTCGATCCATGAGCAAAGGGCGCTGGCCGCCCCTGCTGTCGCCACCTTTATTGGCGGCGCTTGGCTGATGGGACTGGGGCACTTCGTTTTCCTCGGCATCGGCATCAGCCTGCCGGGCGCGCTGGGGCTAATAGCTCTGCTCGTCCTCCTGTTCGCACGCCCCATGGTGCCAAAGACCAGCGACCATGTGCTGACCGGCATTGCCGTGGTTCTGCTGCTGACGGCGACAGGCCTGACGGGAGCCGCGCATCTGGCCGAGCCTGCATCTGTGACCCGCCCGAACGTGCCATAGTTTAGTGCGGCCAAGCCTACTGGCGATCAAAGCCGTAGAGGTTTATCGCTAGGCCCATGACTGCACCTGTTCTCGTCACCGGTTCGGCCGGATTTATCGGCTTTCACACCAGCCTACGCCTGCTTGCGAGGGGCGAGACGGTGATTGGTCTGGACAACCTGAACACCTATTACGATCCGGCGCTGAAACAGGCGCGTCTGAACCAGCTTCTGGCCCACGCGAACTATCGCCACCACACGGTTGACCTGGCCGACCGCGAAGCCGTCGCCGCCGTGTTCGCAACAGAGAAGCCCCAGCGCATCGTCCACCTCGGCGCTCAAGCGGGCGTTCGCTACAGCCTCGAAGCGCCAGAGACCTATGTGGACTCAAACCTCGTCGGCTTCCTGTCTGTGCTTGAGGGCGCGCGGGCGACGGGCTGCCAGAACCTCGTCTTTGCCTCGACCAGCTCGGCCTATGGGGCCAATGGAAAGCTGCCATTCTCGGTGCATGACAGCGCCCATCACCCCCTGACGCTCTACTCGGCAACCAAGATCGCCAATGAGGCCATGGCCCATTCCTATGCCCATCTGTTCGGTATTCCGATGACGGGGCTTCGCTTCTTCACCGTCTATGGGCCGTGGGGCAGGCCGGATATGGCGCTGTTCAAATTTACCCGCGCCATCCTCAACGACGAGCCTATCGACGTCTATGGCGAGGGCCGGATGAGCCGCGACTTCACCTATGTGGACGACATCGTCTCGGGTGTGATTGCCGCCCTGGATAATCCCGCCACTGTCGATAGCACATGGAACCCCGCCGCCCCCGATCCGGCCACCAGCGGTGTCGCCCCATGGCGCATGCTCAATCTGGGCGCGGGCCAGCCTGTGCCGCTGTTGCGCTATATCGAGGTGCTGGAAGAGAAGCTGGGCCACAAGGCCAAGCTCAATCTCATGCCGATGCAGGACGGCGATGTGGTCGATACGGCTGCCGATATTTCAGACAGCCGCATCGCCCTGAACTATACGCCGACCACACCCGTGGAAGTCGGGGTCGGCCATTTCGTGGACTGGTATCGCAGTTTCTACACTTAAGGCTTAGCCGCCGTCGGTCCACGTCGTCTTGTAGAGGTCGAAGCGACGGTCGCGCAGGTTACGTACCGTGCCCTGCGCCCTCGCCCATGCGAGGTCAGACAGATCAAGGTCGGCCACCGTCACCTGCTCCACATTCTCGCTGGCCTCCGCCGCGACACCATCGCGAGCGAAGGGGAAGTCGCACGGGGTGATGATGCAGGACTGGGCATACTGGATGTCCATATTCTCCACATTCGGCAGATTGCCGACATTGCCGGACAGCACGACGTAGCACTGGTTCTCGATCGCCCGCGCCTGACCGCAATATCTCACCCGCAGATAGCCCTGACGGTTGTCGGTGCAGAACGGCACAAACAGGATGCGCGCCCCCTCATCGACCAGACGGCGCGCCAGTTCGGGGAACTCAGAGTCGTAGCAGATCATCACCCCGATGGGGCCACAGTCGGTCGGGATCGCATGGACGCGCTCACCGCCCTTGATGTTCCACCAGTGGCGCTCATTGGGGGTTGGGTGGATCTTCTCCTGCTCGTGCACAGAGCCGTCACGCAGGAAGACATAGGCGACATTCTGGATCTCGCCGTCCTCGGTGCGGGTCGGGTGCGAGCCGCCAATGATGTTGACGTTATAGCTGACCGCCAACTGGCGCATCGCCTCGACAAAGCGCGGCGTATAGCGGGTCAGGTGCTCGATGGATTCCGCAGGTGTCAGGCGCTTGGGCTCCAGCGACAAAAGCTGGAGCGTGAAAAGCTCGGGGAACACCACAAAGTCGGCGCGATAGTCAGAGACCACATCGGTAAAATACTCGATGTTGTCCATGAACTCCTCGAAGCTTTCGACCTTGCGCATCTGAAGCTGGACCGTCGCCACACGCACGGTTTCCTTGGTCGCAAAAGCTGCGCCCTTGCCCGTCGCCTCAAGGTAGTAGGGGTTACGCCACACCATGTGCGTGGCGTGGGTCAGCGACTGTTTATCCGAGGGCAAATACCCCTTTAGGACTCCAACCGGCTCGAAGCCCGCACGCATATGGAAGGCGATGACAGGGTCATTGGCCTTGCGCTCGATAACCGCGTCCAGATAGGCCGCAGGGTCTCTCAGTTCGCCGCGCTTGCGATAGATGCCCGGCATACGGCCACCGAAGACGATGCCCCTAAGGTTCTGGGCCTCGACCAGATCGCGGCGCGCGTCATAAAGGCGCTGGCCGATGCGCAGACGGCGGCGGGTAGGGTCAACACACACCTCCATCCCGTATAGCCACTCGCCATTGGGGTCATGACGCGAGGCATAGCCGCTGCCGGTAATCTGTTCCCACGTATGCTGGCCCATGGCGGCCTGCTCATCGATGCGGAAAGCGGCAGCATAGCCGACGATCTCGCCATCATATTCGACGACGAACTGGCCATCGGGATAGGTGGCAATCTGACCGCGCAGCATGCCCGGCGTATAAGGGATGTCATCCTTATAGACCCGCGCCACCAGCGCATTGATCCCCGCCACATCCTGCATCCGCGCATTGCGGATAGACAGGACGGCTGGCTTGGCTGGCGCTTCGCTGGACTTGGCGGTTTCGTTCGGGAGGTTTTGATCGCTCATACCCTCCTAAACGCTTGCGACCCGCAAAGGTGTCATGGGTCAGATACGTCAATATCGGACGTTAGTTTTTACTTTGTTCTCTTTTTTGTATGAGAACATCTTGTGAACCAGAACAAACCATGTACCTATGTGTCCATCGAGGGAGCGGGTCCTGGCGGGTCTCTCCCGAAGCCAAAGAACGGAATCATGGCAAGGGAGAAGAAACCAATGGCACAGGCGGCATTGAAGCTCGTGGGTAAAGAAGACGGTGAAAAGCAACGCGCTCTAGAGG
>JAEZHG010000152.1 GCA_023436945.1 Pseudomonadota bacterium
GGCCCTGCGCCTGCTGGGCCATGAATGCATTCCGTTCAAACAGGTGGCCGGTACCGGCAAGAGCCAGAAGTCGTTCAAACACGTCGAGCTGAAAGCCGCGACCGAATACGCCGCCGAAGACGCCGACGTGACCCTGCGCCTGTGGCAGATCCTCAAGCCGCAGCTGGCCGAACAGGGCCTGCTGACAGTCTATGAGACGCTGGAGCGTCCGATGCCGGCGGTCCTGTCGGATATGGAACTGGCCGGTATCCGCATCGACCCCTCGCTGCTGCGTCGCCTGTCCAGCACCTTTGGTCTGCGCATGGATGAGCTGGAGAAGAAGGCGCACGAAATCGCCGGACGCCCCTTCAACATCGGCAGCCCCAATCAGATCGGCGAGATCCTGTTTGGCGACATGAACCTGCCGGGCGGCAAGAAGACCGCGTCTGGCCAGTGGGGTACCGATGCCTCGGTTCTGGAAGAGCTGGCGCTGACGCACGACCTGCCGCGCGCCATTCTTGACTGGCGCCAACTGGCAAAGCTGAAGAGCACCTATACCGACGCCCTTCTCGAAGCGATGGACCCGAAGACCGAGCGCGTCCACACCAGCTATCAGCTGGCCGCCGCCTCGACCGGTCGCCTCGCCTCCTCCGATCCGAACCTGCAGAACATTCCGATCCGCACCGAGACGGGCCGCGAAATCCGCCAGGCCTTCATCGCCCGCGACGGCCATGTGCTGATTTCTGCCGACTACAGCCAGATCGAACTGCGCCTGCTGGCCCACATCGGCGACATTCCCGAACTGAAGAAAGCCTTCAAGGCGGGCTTGGACATTCACGCTGCCACGGCATCGGAGATGTTCGGTGTGCCGATCGAAGGTATGCCGTCCGAGACGCGCCGCCGCGCCAAGGCGATCAACTTCGGCATCGTCTATGGAATCTCGGCCTTCGGTCTGGCCAACCAGCTGGGCATCGATCAAGGCGAGGCGGGAGCCTATATCAAGACCTACTTCGAGCGCTTCCCCGGCATCCGTGACTATATGGACCGCATCAAGGAAGCGGTGAAACGCGAAGGCTATGTCTCGACCGTCTTCGGTCGCCGCATCCACATACCGGCCATCCATTCCAAGTCGGGGGCCGAGCGCCAGTTCGGCGAGCGGGCGGCTATCAACGCCCCCATCCAGGGGGCTGCGGCCGACATCATCCGCCGCGCCATGATCCGCATGCCGCAAGCGCTTCTGGATGCGGGCCTCAAAACCCGCATGCTTCTTCAGGTACACGATGAACTGGTGTTCGAAGCGCCGGAAGCCGAGGCCGAGCGTGCGCTGAAGGTCATCAAGTCGGTGATGGAAAAGGCCGCTGAACCGGTCGTCGCGCTTAGCGTTCCCCTAGAGGTGGAAGCCAAGGCTGCCGCCAACTGGGATCAGGCGCACTGATCCCCTCCTCTCCAGCCTGAAGGAAGCCCTATGAGCCTCGATCCGGAAATCAAAGACCTCGAAGCCGAGAAGCGCTACGAACTGCACGTCGATGGCCATGTGGCCTATGTCGAATACAACAATGTCGCCGGTGGCCGTCTGGTCTCCAAGACGCTGGTGCCGCAAGAGCTGGAAGGTCGCGGCATTGCTTCGCGTCTGGCCAAGCATGTGCTGCAGGATATCCGCGACAAGGGCCTCAAAATCCTGCCGACCTGCACCTTCTTTGCCGCCTATATCCAGAAGCATCCGGACGAGTATCGCGATCTGGTTCAGGACGGTTACAAGGCGGTTCTGGGCCTGTAATCCCCACTACGGACGAAGGGCGGGTTCGCTTTCCCGCCCTGCGCCTGCTAGGGCAGGCAAATGAAGAACAACACCCTTGATGTCCTGATCGTCGGTGCCGGTGCGGCCGGTATGATGTGCGCTATCGAAGCGGGCAAGCGCGGTCGCCGCGTGCGCGTGATCGACCACGCCATGGCCCCCGGCGAGAAAATCCGCATCTCGGGTGGTGGTCGCTGCAACTTCACCAATACGGGCATCCATCCGGCGGCCTATCTGGGCGAGAACCCGCGCTTTGCCCTGTCGGCGCTGAAGCGTTTCTCGCAGCACGACTTCATCAAGATGGTCGAGCGCCACCGCATTCCCTATCACGAGAAGACGCTGGGCCAGCTGTTCTGCGACGACAGCGCCAAAGACATCATCAAGATGCTGACCGACGAGATGCGCGCGGCGGGCGTGACCCTGTCGCTGAATCTCGGTGTCAAACAGATCAACAAGACCGGAACGGTTTACAGTGTCGATCTTGATGATGGATCGCGCGTGGAGGCCCAGTCGGTTGTCATCGCCACAGGTGCCAAGTCGATCCCGAAAATGGGGGCTACGGGCTGGGCCTATGATGTGGCACGCCAGTTTAGTCTGCGCGTAACCGATACCCGTCCGGGCCTTGTGCCGCTGACGTTCGAGCCGACTTTGCTGGAAAGCCTGAAGCCGCTGGCCGGTGTGTCGCTGGATGCCATTGTGACCCACAAACTGCCCAGGGACGCCGACCCGAAGCGCCCGGCCAAACCGACCCAGTTCCGCGAGGGTCTGCTGTTCACCCACCGCGGCCTGTCGGGTCCGTCGATCCTGCAGATCAGCTCCTACTGGCGCGAGGGCGAGGCCATTACGGTCAATCTGGCGCCTGATACGGATGTGGCCGCTGCGCTGCTGGCTGCCAAGAACGAGAACGGCAAGCAGATGGTCCATACCGCCATGGGTCACATCGTCCCGCGCCGTCTGGCCGAGGTGCTGTGCGAGCGCGCAGGGCTAAAGGGAAAGCTGGCCGAACAGGGCGACAAGAAGCTGCGCGCCTTGGCCGAAAGCGCCAATGCATGGAGCGTCAAACCTGTCGGTTCCGAGGGCTATCGCACCGCCGAGGTGACCCTGGGCGGCGTGGACACCACCCAGCTCGACCAGCAAACGATGGAAGCCAAGGACGTCAAGGGCCTCTATTTCATCGGCGAGGCCGTGGACATCACGGGCTGGCTGGGCGGCTATAATTTCCAGTGGGCGTGGTCATCGGGCTGGGTGGCCGGACAGAGCGTCTAGGGCACCTGCGACGGCTTGGCGCGTTGTCGAAACATAGGCGCGCGCCTAGCTGGGGGATGCGGGACGGGCCCCTCTGGTCCGGCATGTGCCGGACGATGTCGGACCGCATCAAACGGAAAGGCCTTTCATGCCTCTACTGATGTGCCCCAATGATAATGCCTCAATGCAGACTGTGGACCGCAACGGCGTGCAGTTCGATATGTGCCCGACCTGTCGTGGTGTCTGGCTGGATCGCGGCGAACTGGAAAAGCTGATGGAGAGCGCCACCAGCGAAGGTCGCGCGCCGATGCAGGCGGCTCCACCGCCTGTTGCGCCGCCAGTTGGCTCTCAACACTATGATACACGCGGCCACTCGCGCGGGCCGGATCATTACCGTGGCCGCGATGACGACTATCGCCGCCACAAGGATGACGAGCGCTATTACAAGAAGAAAAAGCGCCTCGACATCTTCGATATTTTTGATTGAACAAAGGGGGCCATAGCGGCCCCCTTTTTTATGGTCAGGCGACCATGCCGATCGTTTGCAGATAGGGCAGCAATGCCTTCAGTACCGTGGGTTCTAACTGCATCAACTGGCGGCCCTCCGGCGAGCGCAGCAGTTTGAGCGCCTCTTGCTTGGCTTGTTCGGTGACAGGGCCTGTCGGCGCACTTTCACCGGCCGCCATCTTCAAAAGCACCGTCAGGCGCTGGGCTACCGGCACGGGGGCCTTGAGGATTTGCGCGAACAGTTTGGCCTCGGTCGCGACCTTGTTGCCGACATTGCCCAGCGCCTCGATGCTGTGCTCGGCTTCCTTGCCTGACAGGTCTGCGGCCTCGACCGCCTTTTGCAGGCGGCGCAGCGACATCAGCTTCTGGCTCGGCGAAATGCCCTGCTGGCGCATTTCGGTTTCGAAGCGCAGCGAGGAGACACAGGCGTCCAGCCAGCGGGCGGCAGCGCGTTTGCTGGACCCGCCGGTCACGTTGTCGCTGAGGCGGGCCAGACGCTCGGCCTCTTCCAGAACCGTTTCCGATCCCTTCACATAGGCGGCGACAAAGTCAGCCGTGACCAGCAGGCGCGAACGCTCGATAAAGGCGTTCTGCATCTCTTCCAGCGTCAGAAGCCGGCCTTCGGTCGCGCGCAGCGACATGGCCAGAGCGCGCAGAATATTGATCTCGCCCTCGGCATCATTGGGGCGCAGGCGGCGCTGGCTGGTCAGTTCGCGCACCATCATCTTGGCAAGGGCCGAGGCGACCTGCGGGAAATCGCCCGCGGCCAGACGCTCGCCCAGACGCACTGCTGGACCTTCGACAGGCGGGATCAGCAGCATCAGGCGTGGGTCACTGGCGACCACGGCGGCTACCTGTTCCGGCGCGACCATACGGGCCACAGCGGCGAGAATGGAGCCTTGGTCCAGTGCGGGGCCGAACAGGTCCGGCATATTCCAGCGCGCCGCCAGCATCTCGCACAGGATCTGCTCGATGGTCATCATGACCAGAGCGCGCCCCACACCTTCGGCGGGGGCCTGATCGCACAGGTCCATCAGCGCCGTCAGTCGCGCACGCGAACCGCGAAGGCCGTTCAGGGCAAGCGCGACGGTGCCGCCCATGCGAAACGCGCGGTCGGGAACACCCT
Source organism: Pseudomonadota bacterium (assembly GCA_023436945.1). Taxonomy (GTDB): domain Bacteria; phylum Pseudomonadota; class Alphaproteobacteria; order Caulobacterales; family Caulobacteraceae; genus Brevundimonas. Next base: position 4,653 of record JAEZHG010000152.1, read on the forward strand.
CAAGCGACGCTGCGATTTCGGTCAGCGATTTCTTAGACGGATCGGCAAAATCGCCGCGACGGCCAGCCTTTACGATCCGCTCGACCGTTTCATCCGACAGCTTCTGATAGGTGCGGATAAGGGCGTGGAGGTCTTGCCCCGAGCCTTGGGCCTCGGGCACAGCAACCTTCTGGATGGCGTGCTGCACCTCGACACCCGACGCATCCAGCTTTTCAGCCAGCACCGGCGAGTGAAGGAGCTCGAAGGTCGTAACCCCCTGACGACGCAGCCAATCTTCCAATACAGACCCCAGTCTCTCGCGCGAATGCACGGGATAGAGGTCCGCCGGGGCACGGCACAGCGGCCCCGCTGGCTGTTTGTCTGTCTTGGCGGTTTTCCGGACCGGATCCGGAGCCCCTAAACGCAATACGCTCACACTACTAAATTCCATCGAGACGGGATTAAGCGTCTCTTTCATTACTTTTACTGATACAGCTTGCTTGGAGCGCAGGGCCTCTTCGGCGGCCTCGATACAGTGGCGCCGGTCCTCATGGGCCATATACAGGGTCCATCCTGCAGCAGCAGTTTTACGGATAAAAATTTCGTAGTGGACAGGACCGGCCATTTTGCCCTTCGAAGCAAGCAACCTGAGCCGTATAGGCCAAGGAGTTTAAGGTCCAGTTTCCGATCATTTTTCTGCACCTACTTGCAGCAAAAGCACTAGCGACCCATTTGATGAGGCCTTAATCTGAACGTCTTCGTGACGAACGGCACGGCCTGTCTTATGTTTTCGAACTGAAGTTCGGCCCCCGTTATCAAGTTACGCCCGCCGCAAGGAGACACCCTTGGCTAACATCACTTTGGTCGATGACGACGAAAACATCGTCGCCTCCGTTTCGCTGGCTCTCGAAAGCCACGGACACAAGGTGACGGCCTATCACGACGGTGCCTCCGGCCTTGAAGCGCTGGAAAACACGCCGCCGGATCTGGCCATCCTCGATGTGAAGATGCCGCGCATGGACGGTATGGAAGTGCTGCGCCGTCTGCGCCAGACCTCGAACCTGCCGGTTATCATGCTGACCTCGAAGGACGAGGAGATCGACGAGATCCTCGGCTTCAACCTCGGTGCCGACGACTATATGCACAAGCCGTTCAGCCAACGTCTGCTGATCGAGCGCGTGAAGGCTCTGCTGCGTCGCGCGGGCGTCGAAGGGACCGACCTGACGGAATCCGCTGCCAACGCCGATGCCAACAAGGCCATCAAGCGCGGGCAACTGGCCATGGATCCGGCCCGCCACGAATGCACCTGGGACGGCAAGCCGGTGAAGCTGACCGTGACCGAGTTCCTGCTGCTGCAGGCACTGGCCCAGCGCCCGGGCTTCGTGAAGAGCCGCGACAACCTGATGGATGCGGCCTACGACGACCAAGTTTACGTCGATGACCGCACTATCGACAGCCACGTGAAGCGCATGCGTAAGAAGTTCCGCATGGTTGACCCAGAATTCGACGCGATCGAGACCCTCTATGGCGTCGGTTACCGCTACCGCGAAAGCTGAGACACCAAAGCCGCCCAGACGCCGATTTAGAATATCGCGTCTGGGCGCTTTTATGCTCAGCCTCAATCTTCTCAGCCTGCTGATCCTGTTCGTGGGGGCGCTTGCCCTGAACGAATGGAGCCGCGGACTTATTCAGGCCCGTCAGGAATCCCTGCGGGTTCAGGCCGAGCTATTGTCCAACGTTCTGGGCGAACTGGGTATTACCCAAGGCGACCCCTATCCGATGCTGGACGACCGCGCCGCCGCGCTTTGGCTGCGTGACAACTTCATTCCCTCCGGCCAGCGCGCCCGTCTGTTCGACATGGACGGCCTGCCGGTGTCTGACTCCTATAACGTCAGCGACACTATTCCGGGCGAGCCCCTGCCCCCCGCCAATCCGGCGGGCACCCCTATTGCCGAGCCGATTGCCGATGCCCCGCGCAATGCTCAGGCCGATGCCGCCCTCGCCGCCGAGGTTGATCGCGCCCTTCAGGGCCAGCCGCAGGTGGGCCTGCGCGTCAATGAAGAGGGCGAGCGGGTTGTGTCGGTGTCCCTGCCTGTACGCCATGTGCAACAGGTTCTGGGTGTCCTGACGCTGGAAGCGGGCGATGTGAACGCGACCCTTCAGGCCCAGCGCCGCGCATTGATGCCCTTTGCCTTTGTGGCGCTGGTGGTGAACCTGTTTGCGTCTCTGGTGCTGCACTTGTTTGTGGCCCGTCCGGTTC
>JAEZHG010000158.1 GCA_023436945.1 Pseudomonadota bacterium
GCACTGGGCGCACCTAAAGGCACCGGAAAAGCAGGAAGCCCTGAAGCGCGAACTGTTCGTGGCCCACTTTACGCGCGGCCAGAATGTTTCAGACGCAGGGGTTCTGGCGGCCAGTGCCGAGGCCGCCGGCTATGACCGTGCCGAGGCCGCAGAGGTTCTGGCGTCCACCCAGTACGCTCAGGAAGTGCGCGCCGCCCAACAGCTCTGGCAATCGCGTGGCATCACCTCGGTGCCTGCGGTGGTGGTGAACGACAAATACCTGATCTCCGGCGGCCAGCCCGCCGAGGTGTTTGAAAACTCGCTGCGCCAGATCGCCCAGCAAGAGGCTGCACAGGCGTCTTGAGCCTGACGTCTGGCCCCACAGCCAGACTGTAGCTATGACAGGGCATGACGACTGCGCCCCTACCCGATGCCACCCACGATAACTGGGTTGACCGCCACGCTCCGCAAAAGCTGAAGCCGTGGCTGAAACTGGGTCGGTTTGATCGCCCTATCGGCACCTGGCTGCTTCTGCTGCCGGGCTGGCAGGGGATCGTGCTGGCCCTGTTGGAGACGGGGCGCGGTTTCGGCTGGTACGAGGCTTGGCTGATCATCGGCTTTGCCATCGGATCGGCGCTGATGCGCGGTGCGGGCTGCGCCGTTAACGACATAGTCGATCGTGACTTTGACGCTCAGGTTGCCCGCACTGCCAGCCGCCCTATTCCATCGGGACAGATCAGCGCCAAACAGGCCGCCGCCTTTGTGATCGGCATCTGTCTGGTCAGCCTGTGCATCCTGCTGACCATGAACCTGATGGCGGTGCTGCTGGGCTTCCTCAGCCTGTTCCTCGTGGCCGCCTATCCGTTCATGAAACGCATCACATGGTGGCCGCAGGCTTGGCTGGGCCTGACCTTCAACTGGGGCGCATTGCTGGGCTTTGCCGCCGCCAGTGTCGCAGCCCCGCTCGCCATGGCCGGTTTCCTCAGCCCCGCGATCGTGGCCCTCTATATCGGCGGCCTGTTCTGGACGCTGGGCTATGACACCATCTACGCCCTTCAGGATATCGAGGACGACGCCATGGCAGGAGTGAAGTCTTCGGCCCGCCGTCTGGGCACCAAGGTCAAACAGGGCGTTGCTATCTTCTATGTTCTGGCCACAGTGATGGCGGGCATTGTCGGCTATCTTGCCGGACTGGGCCCGCTGTTCTGGGTTGGCCTGTGCGCCTATGCAGCGCACCTTGGCTGGCAGGTCTGGCGCTTGCAGCCGGAAAATGGTCTTGTTGCGTTACGTTTGTTCAAGTCGAACCGCGAGGCAGGCCTGATCCTTTTGGCCGCTATCGCGTTGTCTGGACTAGGTTTCTAGTTCGCTTTTCTGGGTATGACATGATGACGTCTTCGCGCACTCTTCGACTGGCAATGATCGCCGCTGCTGTGACTGCCACAATGGCCGCCTGCGACCGTGGCGACCGCGCGCCCAAGACCGATAAGGCTCCGGCCGAGGCGCTGGCCGAAGGTCCGCTGAAGTACGAGTCCATCACCCCCTATGCCAAGGTCTCGCTGAGCCTGCCGGAAACGATCCGCAGCTTCCCTGACCTCTATAACGACCTCTACCAGACCGAGGTTGGCGCTCTGAAAGACTATGTCGAGGGGGCCCAGTCCGACCGTAGCGAGTTCGGCAGCGCAGACCTGCCGCCCTATGAGAAGAACATCTCGTTTGCCGGGCCGGTCGAGACCGACCGTCTGTTCAGCATGATCCGCACGGACTTCGACTACTCGGGTGGCGCACACCCGAACACGGTCGCCACGGGTATCCTGTGGGACAAGTCGCTGAACAAGCGCATCACCGCAGAAGACCTGATCGCCAAGGATGCCAACCGCGCCGCTCTGGCTCGCACCCTGTGTCAGGCCATCGACACCGCCAAGAAGGGCCGCCCCGGCTCGGTGCCGCTCAGCACCGGCGGCACCTGGACCTGTCCTGATCTGAAGGATCTCAGCATCGTTCTGGCCAAGGGTGACACGGCCAAAAAGGCATCGGGTATCACCTTCCTGCTCGATGCCTATGAGGTCGGCCCCTATGTCGAGGGTGCCTATTACATCACCCTGCCGTTCGAGGCCCTGCGCCAGTCGATCAACCCGGCCTACGCCGCCGAGTTCGGCGGTACAGGCAAGACGGGTGACGTGACGCAGGTTCTGTTCGAAGACGAAAAAGCCGCAAACTAATCCGCAAGGAAACGGTCAATCAGGGCGTTCAGGCGCTCTGGTTGATCGTACATGATGAAGTGGCGGCTTCCCTCGACAGGCTCCAGATTCACATTGGGCAGGCTGGCGTATTCACGTGCCCAAACCGTCGGTGCCAAGGGCGCTGCTCCCGCATGGTCCACCGCATAGACAGCCCAGACCGGCGTAGTGATGGAGGGCAGAAGTGGACGGATGTCCGTGGTCATCAACTCCAGAATACCGTTGGCCAGCGCATTGCGATCCGAACGGTCCGACGCCTCGACAATCTCCGCACGACGGCTTTCGGTCAGCGTCAGCGATACCGCCGCCTGCTGTTGCTGTGCGCGATAGAGAAAGGCGGGTGCCGTGCGGATGATGGCGCGCATCTGGGTCGCCATCGGGCGCACGCTTTCGACGGTCGCCTCCGTATCTGCAATCACCCCAAAGAACGGCAGGCTGTCCACGCTCATGACCTTTGACAGCAGGTCGGGATGCTGTGACGCCAGCATCAGCCCGCTCAGTCCTCCCATCGAGTGACCGATGAACGCAGGCCTATCCAGTGTTACGGCATAGCGGGCGACCTCGTCGAGCATGGGCTGGAACATTGCGCTGTCGCCATGCACCCACGGGGTGCCTGCAAAACCCGACATCTGGATCAGATGGACGCGATGGCTGGCCGACAGGCGCTCGGCCGCTGGCCGCCACACCTCCTTGGTCGAGGCATAGCCGTGCAGCAGGATCACATCCGGTCCCTGCCCCATCACCTCGACCGAAATCCGGTCAGAGGCAAAGGGCGTGGCCTGTTCCGCCTGCCGGGCAAAGGCGGGCGTGACCACCGCCGCAACACCGACCGAGATCGCCAGGGTAATGGCTAGGCGCAAAGCAAACTGACGCAATTGACGGGCCGACTTCATGGTCGCCTCCATTGTATGGATTTCAGATGTGCGGGTTCTCGAAAACGTCTTCGACAGAACGTTCGAACAGGGCCGCGATGCGATAGGCCAGATCCAGTGACGGGTCGTGTTTGTCGCTTTCGATGGCGATCACCGCCTGACGCGAGACCCCCAACTGCTGGCCCAGTTGTTCCTGCGTCCAACCCTTTTCAGTCCGCAGGATTTTCAGCCTGTTCTTCATTTGCTGTCCTTGATGAACAGGCTGCTAAGACCCAGCAGGCCCCACATCAGGCAGTATCCCCAGAAGCCCGAAAAATGCGGGACATCGGCGAAGGATTCCAGAAAACCCCAGACCGTCATCAACCCGAATGCCGCCAGTGAAGCCACAATCATCCGCTTGGCCAAAAGGGCACGCACGAACTCGTCAGCATCACGCAGGTAGCGCAGTGTCACCACAAGCTGACCAATAATCGCCAGTCCCGGCAAGATGGCCAAAGGATAGATCCAGAAGCCTGTCACCATGTCCCGGTTCAGCAGAAAGACTGCTGCACACAGGGTAATCACATAGACTCCCATCGTGACCATGGTGCCCTGTCTGTAGTGGCGATCTGCGTTCATTGTTGTCGCTGTCATTGGGCTTACTCCCTTGATGTAAGGAGAACCTGACACTGTCGTTATGTAATGTCAACCTTACAAAATGTAATAAGGTCATTACATTACCAAACCTTTGAATTCGCTTGCCATGACAGCGATACGTGGCACTGTCCGCTCATGAATATGCGTCTTGTCTCCGGCTCCGTACTCGCTGCATTGACGGTCATCACTGCCGCGCCTGCCATGGCCGTTCAAACCGATGTCGCCGGATCGCGCGACTTCCGCGAACTACCCCGTTATCCCGATGGCGTTGTGCGGGCATGGCGAACCTTGCCCATCGCCGAGATCACGCTCCCGCGTGGCAGCATTTCCACCCGCGCAGACGAGACCGAGAAAACCACCCGCCTTCAGGGCGCTATCAGCCACTTTGACTATGTGATCCGTCCGGCCGTCACGTCGCTGGAGCTGGACCGCCACTATGAGGCCCGTCTGCGCGAAAGCGGATACGAAACCGTATTTGCCTGTAGCGGCATGACCGGATGCGGATCGCGCATGGGACCGATGATCCTGAACGACGGCAATGTGGCCCCTGTCGGTTTTGCCGACGGGCTTTTCAACGAGCACATCCGCGTAAAGATTGCGCGAAAAGGTGCCACATGGATCGTCCTGCATATGATACAGGGGCCGGATCGCGCCCTGGTCTATCAGGCCGTCATCGAGGGCGCGCGAGAGTTGGAATAAGTGCCGCGCATTGACGATCCCGAGGCTTTCATCCTCGACAACACCCGCCTTCAGAGCGTGTCCCACACGCCGGAAATCTCGCTTTATCTGGCGGACGAGATCACGCCGATCTGGAGATTGACCGAAGAAGAACTGGGCGAGATGGGCCTGCCCCCGCCCTTCTGGGCCTTTGCATGGGCGGGTGGACAGGCACTGGCGCGCTGGTTGCTGGACAATCCGCAGGAAAGCGCAGGCAAAACCGTCGTCGATCTGGCCACGGGATCGGGCCTTGTCGGTATCGCGGCCAAGCTGAAGGGCGCGACTTCCGTTTTGGCCGCCGACATCGACCCCTTCTGCGAAGCAGCCGTAAAGGTGAATGCTGCCGCCAACAAGGTCGTGCTCGACTTCACCGACGCCAACCTGCTGCAAAGCCCGCCGCCAAATGTCGATCTGATCTGCGCCGGCGATGTCTTCTATGAGCGCGAAATGGCAGAGGCGGTTCTGGGCTGGCTGAAGGCCGCACGCGCCAATGGCACCCGCGTTCTGGTGGGCGATCCGGGACGCAACCACTTCCCCAAATCCGGCCTGACCTTCCTTGCCGAATACACCGTGCCAACCACGCGTGAGCTGGAAGACAACGAGGTCAAACGCTCGCGCGTGTGGTCACTGGACTAGGGCTGAATAAAAGCTCCGCTTACGGTCCGTTACAGCGCATCTCTTCCCCTGACGGTGCGTTCTGAAATAGTCTCGGTTCACGAACTATCCGGAAGGCTCGGCAGATGAAGTGGCAAGGTGGACGTCGCGGTGGCGGTATTGAGGATCGTCGCGGCATGGGCGGTGGCGTTGTGGCGGGCGGCGGTATCGGCGGTCTGATCCTCGCAGGCGTGCTTTATTTCGTCTTCGGCATTGATCCGCAAACGACACAGCAGGTCGCAGGCCAACTCGGCGGCCTCGGCAATGCAGGCCAGCAGGAAGGCCGCCCCGGCACACCGGAGGATGAGGCCGGCCTGTTCGTCGATGTGATCGGGGCCAACATCAACGACGTCTGGTCTCAGCTTCTTCCGGGCTATCGCCAGCCAACCACCGTGCTCTACGAACAGGGGACCCAGACCGGTTGCGGTATGGGCCAGTCGGCCATGGGTCCGTTCTATTGCCCGACCGACCAGAAGGTTTACCTCGACCTCAGCTTCTGGCGCGACCTTCAGGGCCTCGGTGGCTCGGGTGCCGACTTCGCCAAGGCCTATGTTATCGCCCACGAATATGGCCACCACGTCCAGCGCCTGACGGGCGCAACCGACAAGGTCCAGCGCGCCCAGCAATCCATGGGCCGTACCGAGGGCAACCGCTATTCCGTCGCGCTTGAGCTTCAGGCTGACTGCTATGCAGGGGTCTGGGCCAAGAACGCCTCGGCGGTTTCCAATGGCGAGGTTGTGGTGACCGATACCGATCTGGCCGAGGGTATGCGCACCGCTGCCGCCATCGGTGACGACGCCTTGCAAGGGCGAGACGGCGGTCGCGTTTCGCCCGAAAGCTTCACCCACGGCTCGTCCGAACAACGCATGACGTGGCTGCAACGCGGCTATCAGACGGGCAATCCAAACGCCTGCGATACCTTCGCCAACCTCTGAGCGCCTGTCCTAGCTGACCGTCAGGTCCAACTGGCCCTGTACGTAAAGACTACCACGCCCCAGATCGATGGCCAGCTTCTGGTCTTTGAAAGCCCCGATGCCCAGCAAGGCGTCGGGGTAGTTCGGCAAGGGTGAGTCCGGATAGACCGCAACGCGAACATTTTGGCGCAGACGATCGCCAATGGTCACGGTTTCGGCGGTCAGCCATCGTGCATTCGAGACGCCGCCCAGCACGAGGCTCTGGCCCGCCTCCTCAGGGCGTCCATCCAGAAGGCCCGCATCCTGTGCCGTGGTTTGGCTGAGCGACAGGATCGCCGACGCGCCCGTATCGACCACTGCGCGTACTACCGCCCCTTCTACAGACAACTCGACGCCCAAGGCATCACCGCCCGAGATATGCGCCGTCATGGGTCGCAGATCGGGTGAAGCCATCCAGCCCTCGGGGTCATTGAAGCGCAAACGACCACGCGGCACATCCAGATCCAGAACCACCTCGGCCAGAACGTCGCGTCCGATGATCAGCCCAACCCCGAGACCTTCGGAAGAGGCCAATGGCCCAAGGTCGAGAATGGCCGCCCGCAAAGAGGAAAGCTCCACACCCGGAAGCGTCACATCCAGCGTCGTGCCGCGTCCAAGCTGCGCCTGACCACCGACACCATAGGCCACCATAGGCATGTCGAAGGTTTTGGTCGCCCCCGTCGCCTGCATTAGCTCGGCGGCCAGCGGGCTATGGATGACCGAATATATGTATCTTATACACATCTGACGCTGCCGACGAA
>JAEZHG010000250.1 GCA_023436945.1 Pseudomonadota bacterium
GTTCGGGGCGGTCCTCGAAGCCGTCGATCTCACCCGCGGCAAAGCGCGGACGCAGTTGAACGCCTGCGTGTAAGTCATTGGACTTGATGGCGTTCCAGCCAAGGCCGTCCAGACCGTTGGCATAGACCTCATCCTTGTAGGAAGCCGAACCCCAGAAGGTCCAGTTGGTGTCCTTGGCGTTGGCACCCGTCGCGCTGAAGCCCCGCACAAATCCGCCGCCCGCATCGACCTTCCATGTCGTTGGGGCCTCGACCTGCTCGAACGGCATGGACTGGGAGAAAGCGGGCGCAGCAACAGCGGTCGCCAGCGCGAATGCCGGGACGGCAAGGGCACGCAACAACATACAGATACCTGAAAGAGGCCCGAGCGCCGAAGTAGCGCCTCAAGGCAAGGCTTGGGGGAGGCCTCCCACAAACCCCAGCTTTACGGCTTCAAAAGGGCGACCGAGGCCTCTTCGATCTGGGTCTGCATCTGCTTCATGAACTCGCCGCGCTTCAGGCCCGCAGGGATCGGCGGCAGGAACTCGAACACCACCGTGCCCGGCTTGAAGCCGAAATTACCCTTGGCCGGCCAGTGCTGGCCCGAGTTGGTCGCGATCAGGTGGCAGGCGCTGTCCACGTCGCGATAGATAGCCGCCACACCCGGCTTATACTGGCTTTCAGCGCCCGGAAGCGTGCGGGTGCCTTCAGGGAAGATCATGATCTGGCGATCATCGGCCAGACGGGCCGTGGTGTGCTGGACCATGTCCTTGAGCGCCTTGGCGTGGGCCTCGCGGTCAACAGGGATCATCTTGGTCTTGCGGCAGAACCAGCCGAAGAACGGCACGGCCATCAGTTCTTTTTTCAGCACGAAGCACGGGTCATCCATCACCGTGAAGGGCACGACGATGTCCAGCATGCTCTGGTGCTTGGCCGCGACCAGAGTGCCGCCCGTGGGAATATGCTCGTACCCGCGCACCTCGACCTTGATGCCAGCGATCCAGCGCGCACCGAACAGCACCAGACGCGCCCAGATACGGATCACACCCATGGCCGACCTGTGCGGCATCAGCAGCGCAGGAGACATACCCACGGCACAGATGAAGATGGACAGGTAGAGCCACAGCGAAAACAGCAGCGAGCGGATAGGGTTCATAGTCTTCAGGCCTTGTCGGCAGTCGGTTCGCCCTGCGCATCGGCAACGGGCATTTCCGGTCTTTCAGGATGGTTGCCGCGGATACGGTGCATGGCCTCGCGGCCCATCACGGCAAGATATTTCATATACTCAAGCGTCATACGGCGCGCCGTCACCGAAGCGCGCCACCAGTCGTCCTGCGTCAGGGACGGTGTATTCACTGCATAGGGCGTCAGCTTCACCCCCGGCAGGGCGCTGCGGATTTCCAGCAGGCTTCGCGGCATATGGTAGTCGGACGTCACCACGATCAGCGAGTTATAGCCACGCATACGCGCCCACTCGGCGATTTCGCTAGCGTTACCGACGGTGTTTTCCGCCTCGAAACCAAGATCGACGCAGCAGTTGAACAGCTTGCTCGAACCCGGCGTCAGGGCGCGCAGTTCCTGACGGCGCACATCGCGGTTCACACCCGAGATCAGCAGGCGGTTACCCTTGTCGAGTTCCAGAAGGCGGATAGCCTGATTGACCCGCTCTGCCGATGGTCCTGTCAGGGCCACAATGGCATCGGCGCGCGCTGGCTCTTGAGCAGGCGTCAGGTCATGTACCCGTCCGGCAAATACGAACAGGCCCACCAGCCAGATCAGTGCCACAGCGGCGACGAGAGTCAGGAACTTCATCGCCCCTACCTAGCCACGTCCGGAGAGCTTCGCCAGTGCTGTAAAGCGCGCAGCCAGAACGGCTGTCACACCGGCCAGCACAGGACAGGCCACAAGAACAAGAATATCCGAGAACCACACCGGCAAAGCAGGCGTCAAACCGCCCTGACCACCGACCATACGCAGAATCGCCATCAGCAGCGCGGCCAGCGCCGCTCCAGCACCGCCGGAGGTGAGCGCCACAAGGCCAAAGCGCTTCTGGTAAAGGCTCGCCACGTGGCTATCGGAGGCACCGTTAAGGCTTAGCGTCTCGATGACATCGGCCTGTGCCGACATCGCCGCACGGGTGGCATAGGCGATGACCGCCGCCGTTGCCCCTGCGATCAGCAGGAAGGCCGCCAGCGCGATGGCCGTAACCATACCCGCAGCCCGCTCGACCTCGCCACGCCACAGGCTGTGGTCATCGACACTGGCATCCAGTCCACCTTCGGCCAGAGCGCGGGAAAGGTCCGCAGCCTTGGCCGGATTTTTCTCGTCCAGCTTCACCACCACCAGATAGGGCAGCGGAAGGTCCGGCAGGGCCGCCTCGCCCACCCATGGACGCAGCAGGCTTTCAGCCGCCTTGCGATCCAGCGCCTGTGCCTCGTCCACGCCCTTGACGCCAGACAGGGCTTCTGCGGCGCGGGCAGCAGCGGTAGGGCCTGTTTCATCGACGCGGGGGCGGACCTGAACCGTCGCCTCACCGCGCAGTTCGCTGGCCCAGCCATGCGCCGCGCGGTCCGCCGCGAGTGCCCCAACGGCAGCAATCGAGGCAAGGAAACACAGCACGGCAATCACCGAGGCCAGCCAGCGCAGGCCTCCGCCTTCACGGGGCAGCAGATCACCCTGTGCAGGCAGGGGACGGCGGCGCGGTGCCGCGTTCATCGACGGATCGGTTGCGCTCATTGGGCCACCTCCCCGTACGGCTGCGAAGTCATAGGAGCGGTCAGAGGAGTCACGTCTTCCAGATGACCGTTTTCAAGACGCAGGAGACGCGCTCCATATTTCAGAGCCAGTTCCTCATCGTGGGTGGCAATCAGCACCGTCGCGCCCAGTTTATGCAGTGACTGGAACAGTCGCATCAGCTTTTCGCCCATAGGACGATCCACGCTGCCTGTCGGCTCGTCGGCAATAATCAGGCGCGGGCGAGTAATCACGGCGCGGGCAATGGCCAGACGTTGCTTCTCGCCGCCCGACAGGGCCGGAGGCATGGCCTCGATCCGGTTACCCAACCCGACCCAACGCAGCATCTCAACCACGTCCTGCGCATAGTCGCGCGGCCTCTCACCATCCAGACGCAGCGGCAGGGCCACATTGTCGAAGGCGTTCAAATGGTCCAGCAGGCGGAAATCCTGAAACACGACCCCCATCTGGCGGCGCAGCTCCGGCACACGGTTGCGCGGAAGGTGGGTTACCTCTTCGCCAAACAGACTGATTCGCCCCGCCTGAGGCCGCTCGCTGAGCGTCAGAAGCCTAAGAAGCGTAGACTTTCCTGCACCCGAAGGTCCGGTAAGGAAATGGAAAGAGCCATGGGGCAGAATAAGGTTAACGTCGCGCAGAACCGACGGGCGTCCGGCATAGCCAAAGCCCACGTTTCTGAGGCGAACGGTCTCTTTGTCTGGCGCGGTGGTGCGACGTTCGTGATCTGGCATTGGGTTAATTCGTTTGGGACCGGGGCGTTCGCGCCCTCGACAGGAGGGGGCCACAAGGCTCGCAGTCAGCGGACATGATACTGACCTGCCCCGCGTGCGCCACCAGCTATTTCATTCCGGACGATGCAATCGGTCCGGATGGTCGCCGTGTGCGCTGCAAATCATGCGGCCATGACTGGCGCGCGACACCCGAAGATACAAGTCTGGACCTTGGTGAAGTGGCTGCGGCTATTTCCCCGCCACCTTCCGAAGTGACGCAGGTGGCTGAGGTCGAGGCCGCTCCCGCTCCATTGCCCCAAGCCTTCCGTGCACGTGTTCAGGAACGCCAACGCGCCCAGAAGGCCGTCAAACAGGGGCTGGCCTGGAGCCTGCTGGTCATCGCCCTCGTCAGCGCCCTGACCGCAGCCTATGTGATGCGCGACAGCATTGTCGCCCGTGTGCCGACACTGGCCAGCGCCTATCGCCTATTCGGCATCCAGACCAATGCCATCGGTCTGGAGTTCGAGGCCGTCAACGCCCGCTATGCCGCCCACGACACCAGCCGTGTGGTGATCTCGGGTGCCGTGCGCAACATCCGTGACCGCGAGATTGTCATTCCGGCCATCCGTATTTCGATGCGCGATGCCACGGGACGCGAGATCGGCCACAAGATCGTGCGTCTGGAAGTCGCCCCTGTTCTGCCCGGTCAGGTTCAGGGCTTTGCAGAGGTTCTGCCCAATCCAGACGGCAAGTTTGCTTCGGCCAATACGACCTTTGTCGTCGAGGAAGCCAAGCCCGCAGCGCCGACGCCAAAGGCCGAGCCTAAGCCTCCACTTCCGCGCGAGGCCTCGTCCGCGCCTGCCGAAGCACCGGAAAAGCTTGAAAAACTGAGCCTTGGTGAAGCGCCTGTTCAGGCCAAGCCCACGTCCCACATGTTGGAACGCGAGGCTTCGCATGGCGGTCTTCGTCGTATCAGCCATCTGGCTTCGGAGCCTGCGGGTCTCGACACAGAGGTCTAGTCAGGAGTATCGGCTTAATATGGTCGACAGCATCTCCCCCACGCCGACAGTCCTGCTTGCCCAAAGCGAGATTGACCGTATCAACGCCGAACTGGCCAAACAGATCGCCCCTGTGATCGACGACGACACTGTCGCCGCCGTTCTGCTGACGGGTGGCCTGTGGTTTGGATCGGACCTGACGCGCGCCCTCTATCGCGAAGGCCGCAACGTCAAGTTTGATGCGGTGTGGATGTCTTCCTATGGCGACGAGAAGCAGAGCCGCGGCAAGGTGACCGTCCGTGCGCCGTTCCAGCGCTCGATGGAAGGCAAGACTGTCCTGCTGATCGACGACGTTCTGGACAGCGGCCTGTCGCTGGCCGAAGCCGTCCGCATTACCAAGGAAGCCGGTGCAGCCCGCGTTCTGACCTGCGTCTTCGCCCGCAAGCCTTGCGAACATGACCGTATGGAGCCGGACTTTGTGGGCTGGGAAGCCCCTGCCCGTTTCCTCGTCGGCTATGGCCTCGACCACCAGGGCGGAATGCGCGGCCTGCCCGACATTTGCGCGCTGGACTGATGAAACAAAAAAGCCCCCGTCGTCGGACAGGGGCTTTTTCGTATCAGAGCCAGTCGGCCATCGGCTCTCTGGCGAAGATGTCGTCATAGGACGGGCGCGGGCGGATGACCGCCCATTTGTCGCCATCCACCAGAACCTCTGCGGCCATCGGGCGGGTGTTGTATTCGCTGCCCATCACTGCGCCATATGCGCCGGCCGACATGAAGACCACCAGATCATCGGCCTTCAGCGGGGCCAGTTCGCGGTCACGGGCAAAGGTGTCGCCCGTCTCGCAGACCGGACCGACGATGTCGTGTGCCAGTGCCTCGCCCGTAGCGGGGCGGACAGGCTTCACATCGTGGAAAGCGTCATATAGCGCCGGACGCATCAGGTCGTTCATGGCCGCATCCAGCACGAGGAAGCGACGACCGTCGGTGCGTTCGTTCACATGGACCACGCGGCTGAGCAACACGTCCGCATTGGCGGCCATCAGACGGCCCGGCTCGAAGGCGGCCTCAACGTTCAGCCCTTCCAGAACACCGGCGACCAGCGCCATATAGTCTGAAGGCGCAGGTGACTTTGCATCGCCGTAATATGGAACACCCAGACCACCGCCCAGATCGAGGCGGGTCACCGAATGACCCTGAGCGCGAAGCTCTTCAGTCATCTGGCGCAGAACCTTGAAGGCCGCTTCCATCGGGGACATGTCGATGATCTGGCTGCCGATATGGCAGGCCAGACCGACCGGATTCACATGCTTCGAAGCCGAGGCCACAGCATAGAGGTCCATCGCCTCCTCGACCGGAACGCCGAACTTGTCGCCCGCGCCGCCCGTGGTGATCTTGGCATGACCGCCCGCACCGATCTTGGGGTTTACGCGGATGGCGATGTCAGGCTTGGCATTCAGAGAGGCCGCCACCGCGATCAGGCGCTGAAGCTCGGTCGAGCTTTCGACGTTGATCTGGCGGACGCCCTCGCGGATGGCAAAGGCCAGTTCGCTGTCGGTCTTGCCCACGCCCGAGAAGATGATCTTGGACGCCGGAATGCCCGCCTTCAGCGCACGGCGTATCTCGCCTTCGGACACGGTATCGGCTCCGCAACCCATCGCGCCCAGAACCTTGAGCACCGAAAGGTTGGAGTTGGCCTTTACCGCAAAGGCGAATAGCGCATCGCCCAGAGCAGCCTTATGGGCGTCTGCGGCTTCGCGCATGAGCGTGTAGTGACGACGCAGCGTCGCTGCCGAATAGACATAGGTTGGCGTGCCAACCTGTTCGGCGATGGTTTCCAGACTGACGTCCTCCACATGAAGGACGCCTTCTCTCAAATCAAAATAATGCACGCCGCCCCCGACAGCTTGGACAGTTTACTGCGGACGACGGCCGATCGGGTCCGACGGACCACCCTCGATCGGCAGTTCGCCAATGGGACGGTTGACGGTAGCCGGATCGGCGTTGCGATCAGTCCAGCGCGAGGCCGCCGAGCGCTTTCCTTCAACAGCGCCCGAAGGCGGCTGAAGGTCACCCATCTTGCCACAGGCCGATAGGGTTGCTGCCGACAGGACGGCTGCGGTCAGGATCAGGGTCTTTTTCACAGGCGTTGTCTCCAGTCAGCGATACGGGCGCGGACCTGATCCGGTGCCGTGCCGCCAAACGACTGGCGGCTGGCGCAAGAGGCCTGCGGGGTCAGAACGGCGAACACACCCTCATGGATGCGCTCGTCCAGAGCTTTCAGTTCTTCAATCGGCATCTGGCCAAGGTCGAGGCCCAGTTGCTCGGCGCGCTTCACGGCCGCACCGGTCACGTGGTGGGCCTGACGGAACGGCAGGTTCAGTTCGCGCACCAGCCAGTCGGCAAGGTCTGTAGCGGTCGAGAAACCGGCACCGGCAGCGGCGGCCATCTTCTCGGTGTTCGGGCGGAAGGCCGAGATCATGGCCGTCATGGAGGACAGGGCGAGGTTCAGGGCATCAAAGGCCTCGAACACCGGCGGCTTGTCTTCCTGCATATCCTTCGAATAGGCCAGCGGCAGGCCCTTCATGACGGTCGTCAGGGCGATAAAGGCCCCGTTGATACGGCCCGTCTTGGCGCGAACCAGTTCGGCGGCGTCGGGGTTGCGCTTTTGCGGCATGATGGACGAACCGGTCGTCAGATCGTCCGGCAGGGTGATGAAGCCGAACATCGGGGTCATCCAGACCACGATCTCTTCAGCCAGACGCGACAGGTGACCACCAGCGATCGATGCAGCCGCGAGACATTCCAGCGCAAAGTCACGGTCCGACACGGCATCGAGCGAGTTCGCCATCGGGCGGGCAAAGCCCAGAGCCTCGGCGGTCGCATGGCGGTCGATCGGGAACGGCGAGCCGGCCAGAGCGGCGGCACCTAGCGGGTTCTCGTTCATACGCTCGCGAGCGTCCGAGAAGCGCGACGCATCGCGACCGAACATCTCGACATAGGCCATCATGTGGTGGCCCAGCGTGACCGGCTGTGCGGTCTGCAGGTGGGTGAAGCCCGGCATCAGGTCGCCAGCGTGCTGCTCGGCACGATCCAGCAGGGCGCGTTGCAGGTCTTTCAGTTGCTCGACGGTGCGGTCAGCCGCATCGCGGACCCACAGACGGAAATCGGTCGCCACCTGGTCGTTGCGCGAGCGAGCGGTGTGCAGACGGCCAGACGGCTCGCCGATCAGCTCCGACAGGCGCGCTTCGACGTTCATGTGGATGTCTTCATAGGCATCGCGGAACGGGAAGGTGCCGTCCTTCATCTCGCCTTCGATCACATCCAGACCGCCCAGAATGGCGTCGGCATCGGCCTGCTGGATGATGCCTTGCTTGGCCAGCATGCGGCAATGTGCGCGCGATCCCGCCAGATCCTGAGCCCAAAGGCGTTTGTCCACGCCGATAGAAACGTTAATAGCCTGCATGATGTCTGCGGGTTTGGCGCTGAAGCGGCCACCCCACATCGACTGGCTTTGGGACTTGGTGGAAGGCGTATCGGACATGGACGGCTCTAAACGGACAATGGCGATCGTTATCGGGATCGTCGCTCTGATCGCAGTGATCGCGGGCGCAGGGCTGCTATACGTCAATCAAGGCGGTGGCACCACAACTTCGCATCTGTCTGTTCACGCAAAGGGGCCGCTGGCAGCCTTACAG
>JAEZHG010000302.1 GCA_023436945.1 Pseudomonadota bacterium
GTGTAAGCCGCCGTGATCGTGAAGCCGCGATCGAGACGGTAAGTGAACGAGTTGAGCCAGCCGTGATAACGCGACCTTGCGCTGGTCTCACGGTAGTTGATCGTCGTGTATCCGATGAAGGGGCGTACCGAACTGCCGGATGTCGTGCCGGAAGCCACGACGTTGGCAGGCGAGACGAAGTTGATATTACGCTGCCTGATGAGCTTGTCGCCTTTCGTACCGACGTAGCTGGTATCGAATACAGCGTTCCTGAACAGTTCACGCTGAAGGCCCACCGACCACTGCTGGATCTCAGGAGTTGAGAAGTCACTCGCGATCGCTATCGTGGACCGAAGCGGCAGCGTTCCCGGAGGGGCTCCGGCGTCGACGTCATCAAATGTGATCACGCTGGAGGCGGTGCTGGTGAAGCTGACGTTCGGGTTGAACGCCGGCGTCGTGAATGCTGCCTGCTCGAAGATACCGACCAGAGGCTGATCGTAGTAGAGGCCGTATCCGGCACGAATTATCGTCTTTCCGTCGCTGAACGGGTCCCATGCGATTCCGACGCGCGGGCTGAAGTTATTGTAGTCCGCAGGGTGGATCTTACGGCCGAATCTGGAGGTCGAACCCGCAAGAGCAAACCCGTTGTTCGGATCGGAGGAGCTAAGAACGAGAGCGGTACATGCCGAAGTCGTACACACGGCTTTGGTACGGTCGTACAGCTCCGGATCGAAGGTGCCGATCTGGTTATCGCGATCCGTCACCGGGACGAAGAACTGATATCGCACCCCGAGGTCGAGCGTGAAGTTCGGCCGGATCTTCCAGGTATCCTGGACGAAGAACTCGCGGCGTCCGAAACGTTCGTGAACACGGAAGTCCGTCGCCGCTTCAGAGTAGGTGTTCGCACGGCCCAGGAGGAACGAAGCGAATGCGTATCCGCCGGTCGTGTTTCCGTTTACCGTGCCCCGGGTCTGAATGGTGCTGAAACCGAAGGTCCCCTGCGAGTTGCTTCCCGCGTTCTCGTTCTTGACCTCCCAGGTCGCTTCGCCGCCGAACTTGAGGATGTGATTACCTTTCGTCCAGGTGAGCACATTGCTGAAACCGGTGCTCGCGTACTCGATGCTGAAGCCCTGAAGCGCACCGATGTTAGAAAAAGTGGCCCCGGAGATGGTGGGAATCACGTTCTCATTGTTTTCCGGAAAGTATTCCTGGATCGCACCGGCGCCGGCATAGTCGGTCCGACGGCCGCGGCCCACCAACAAGGAACTAATTTCGTTTCCGGAATAATTGAACTGAAATTGATTAACGAGGTTCGGGTTGAAGATGGCCGAATAGTTGACGGCCAGTACCTTACCGGGAACTTTCGTTTCCGTCGTCGCGATGCCGGGCAGTGCGAAGCCGGTGAAAAGGCCGCCGAACTCGGTCGTATCGCTCGTATCGAGCGTCAAACGGCCGAAGATCTTGTGCGAACCGTTGAAGTTGTGGTCGACGCGGAACACTTCCTGCCTGGTGTTGTTGATGTTCGTCTGGCTGGTCGTGAATCCGTTGATCCCGTTGTTCGGGAGCGGATACGCAGACAAAAGCCCCAACGCCCGCGGATCTATCAAGTTCGCCGGAAGGATGTTGCCTGCGAACGGAACGTTGTCGGACCGGAAGATCTGGTTCGCACGGAGCTGGATCGTATTGCCGGCTGTGTCGACCAGGTTGACCGGCGTCGTGTCGGCGGCCGTACAGGTCGTCGTCGACGTGCTGTTCACCAAACCGCCTGAGGCGTTCTGGCAAACGAGATTGCCGAGAGTAGCAGAAAAGTCACCCTGCCTCTGGGCAATGGTCGGGACGGTCGCGGATGCGTTCGAGGTCGCCCGTGTTATGCGGCGGACCTCTTCCGAAACGAAGAAGAACGTCTTATCGCGGCCGTTGTAAAGCCACGGTGATCCGCCGTCGCCGACATTCGGGATAATAACGGGGCCGCTGATCACGCCGCCGAAGTTGTTGTACCGAAGACGCGGAACATCCGCCACCGGCGTTCCGTCAGCGCGGCGGCCGAGGCGGTTGTTGAAGAACGTGTTGGCGTTGAATGCGTCGTTTCGGACGAACTCGTAGAGCGTTCCGTGGAAATCATTCCCGCCGCCCTTCGTCGTGATGATGACCGAACCGCCGCCGGAACGGCCAACATCGGCCGTGTAGTTGGACGAAAGCACCTTGAATTCGAGGATCGAATCCACGGTCGGCGTCGAAAGAAGCGTGATGTTGGACCCGATGTCAACGTTGTTGACGCCGTCAACGATGTAGTTCACGGAGTTCCTTCGCTGTCCGTTGATCGAAACGCTCGCGCGGCTGGTGAGCCCGAAGTTCGATTCGTCATCGAGGTCGGAGCTGACGCCGGGGATCGTTTCGAGAAGCCGAATGAAGTTTCTGTTGTTGAGCGGAAGCTCAGTTACCTGGTTTCCGGAAACAAGCGTCTGCCCGACCGGGCTGTCCTGGATCAGCGGAGGCTCAGACGTTACCGTGACGACCTCCGAAGCCGTTCCGACCTCGAGGACCACGTCCACCGGCCGGCGGTCGCGGGTCGCGAGCGTGACGTTCACCACCGTTTTCTTGAAACCCGCCTGTTCGACGGCGACCGTGTATTCGCCCGGAGTCAGCGGGTAAACGGTGTACAAACCGTCCGCATTGGATTGCACCTGGCGAGATTGATTTGTTCTAGTGTTCGTGACGACAACCGTCGCATTTGGAACAACCGCTCCGGCAGGGTCGGTGATCTGTCCGACGATCGTCGCCGAAGTGTCGTCCTGCGCGAAGGCTGTTGTAATTGCCAAGGCCAAGACAACCAAACAGCCTGTGAGGGTTGTCAATGAAAATTTTCGCATAACGGGCTTTCCTCTTCTGATTTTCTGTTTCCGCAACCGGAAATCCATAACGTTTATTTGCACTTTTGGACGAAAATCCAAATTTTCGTTATCGATATAGGCAAACCAATTTCCGGGAGATTCCTACAAATGATTAAAACTTAACGGCTTGTTACGAGAATGTGAATGCTTTGCAAGTTTATAAACTGAATCTATCTATTTGTAAAGCAAGAACGGTGCCCGACGCTGGTTGAAGCCGTTCAGGCTCGTTTGCCACATTCTTTCTATTGTCTCGGGCGAGTCGCCGCGGGTGACGGCGGCTAGAATTTCGCCGTTCACGAGCAGCCTCCCGTAGCGCTCGACGTTCCATTCTTTCGGGTACAGCAAACGCAGCGCGGCGGCGATCTCTAGGCCAGTCCTTACTGATCTAAATTGCGAGCGTTCGGTGATGACGATGTTCACCCCGCCGAGGTCCTCACCTTTAAAAACGGAGGCGTTCGGCTTGAACCGGATGGGGACGAACCGCACGCCCCGCAGGCCCCGTTCATTTAGATATTTCGCCAGACGCTGGCCGTCGAGCCATGGGGCCCCGACCACCTCGAAGGGCGTGTCGGTGCCGCGGCCGACGCTGAGGTTTGTCGTTTCGAGCAGGCCGATCCCCGGGTAAAGCGTCGCCTGCGTGAGCGAACGCATGTTAGGCGACGGATTCACCCACGTCTGCCCGGTTTCGTCGAACCACATAGCCCGCGACCAGTTCTCGATCTTGATCACTCTAAGGTCCGCGCCGATCTTCCGCTCGGT
>JAEZHG010000050.1 GCA_023436945.1 Pseudomonadota bacterium
ACTCTAACCAACTGAGCTACACCCGCTTGGTCCCGTTCGCGCCGTGTCTCGGCGGGAACGAGGGGATGTGTAGGGGCAGGCCCGTTTCGGGTCAACAGAAAAAGTGCAGAGGACTGAAAAAATACGGCAATTTGCGAAATCGCCAGTCTGTAGAGCGCATGAAAAAGGGCATTTCCAGCACCCTCAAAGGGGTTGGAAATGCCCGAATTCCGGCCTTTTTAGCGCTTGTCGCTCAGTCGCAAACCGCTGTCATTTGGAGGTGTGATGTCACTCTCGCCAAGCGGCTTTTGCATGAAGAGTACATCTCTCCAGCCGTCCAATTTCCATCCTGCGGAGGTGAATCGGCCTGAATCGACGAATCCACGCGAGCGATGAATCGCTATCGAGGACTCATTTTCTGCGTCGCCGATGACCGCAACCATCTGCCGGACGCCTCTTTCGGTACAAATCCGGATCAGATGGTCGAGCAAAGCCCCACCTGCGCCCGTGCCGCGTGCCTTTGGATCGAGATAAATCGAATCTTCGGCCATGAATCGATAGGCCTCACGGGCACGGAACGGGCCTGCATAAGCATATCCGATCACTTCAGCCTCTGATTCCGCGACCAGCCAGGGCATGCCCAGCGCCGTGATGTTGTCGAAGCGCGCGAGCATTTCGGATTCTGTCGGGGCTTCCAGCTCAAACGTGCCGCAGGCCTCGCGGACCCAGTACGCGTAGATACGGGTGATGGCGGCAAAGTCGTCCTTTGCCGCCTCACGGATAACCAACTCTGGCATCAGGCGAAGTCGCGCTCCCAGCCCTTGTTCACGGCCCAGATTGCGAAGGCGTAATCGAGGGCGATGTCCTTCAGATAGTCGAAGCGACCCGACGAGGCGAAGTGACCCGCCTCCATATTGATCTTGAGCAGGATCGGATTGTTCGAGGTCGTCGCCGGACGCAGGCGTGCCACCCACTTTTGCGGTTCCCAGTAGGTCACGCGCGGGTCGGACAGGCCGCCCGTGGCGAGTACTGCCGGATAGGCCTTGGGCGCGATCTGATCATACGGGCTGTACGACCACATATAGTCATAGGCGTCGGCATCCTCGATCGGATTACCCCATTCCGGCCATTCCGGCGGGGTGAGCGGCAGGGATGTGTCGCTCATGGTGTTGATCAGATCGACGAACGGTACGCCGCCGATGATGCCTGCCCAGAGGTCTGGGCGCATGTTGGTGACAGCGCCCATCAGCAGACCGCCGGCCGAGCGGCCCTCAGCCACGATGTTACCGGCACGGGCATAGTTCTTGTCGATCAGATGCTCTGCGGCGGCGATGAAGTCGGTGAAGGTGTTCTTCTTGGTGAAGCGACGGGCGTTCAGGAACCAGTTCCAGCCCTTGTCCGCACCACCGCGGATGTGGGCGATGGCATAGATGAAGCCACGGTCCACCAGCGACAGGCGGTTGGTCGAGAAGCTGGCGCTCATGGACATGCCATAGGAGCCATAGCCGTAGAGCAGCACTGGCGCGCTGCCGTCCACCGGCGTGTTCTTGTGGCGCAGGATCGAGACCGGAACCATTTGGCCATCGCTGGCCGGAGCGTTCAGGCGCTCGACCATATAGTCATTCGGATTATGGCCCGAGGGCACTTCCTGCACCTTGCGCAGCTCACGCTGGCGCGAGGCGACGTCATAGTCGAACACCGACGTCGGCGTGGACATCGAGTTGTAGCTATAGCGGATCGTGGTGGTGTCGAACTCCGACGCACCGCCGAGCGACAGGCTATAGGCCGGTTCGTTGACGGCTATGTCGTGCTCGGCGCCCGCGCGGTCGCGGATGACGATCTTGGTGTTGGCGTCCACACGTTCCTGACGTGCGACATAGTCCTTCACCAGCGAGAAGCCCTCGATGTAGCGGCCCGGCGTGTGGGGGACGAGGTCCTTCCAGTTGGCCTTGGCTGGTGCATCGGTCGGGGCTTCGACGATCTTGAAGTCCAGTGCGTCATCGGCGTTGGTGCGGATGACCCAACGGTCGCCCCAGTGATCCATCGAATAGAGACGTGCCTCGACTCGCGGCTCGACCACGACAGGCGTTGCCGTCGGGTTGTTAGCCGGAATGATGCGGCTTTCTGAGGTTTCCTGATTGGCGACGGTGATCAGGATAAAGGCGTCGTCAGAGGTGCGGCCTAGGCCAAGGAACATGCCCTCGTCGGCTTCTTCATAGACTAGGGTCGTTTGGCCACCGCGTGCGAGGCGGCGGAAGACCTTGTCGGGGCGGCCATTGTCATTGCGGTTGATCCAGAAGATCCACTGGTTGTCAGCCGAGAAGGTGAAGCTGCCGCTGGCAGATTCGATCACGTCCGGCAGGGTCTCGCCCGTTGTCAGATCCTTGACGTAAATCTTGAAGACCTCCGAGCCTTGGGCGTCTTCGGAATAGCCATACAGATTGTGATCGGGGCTGTGCTCGACCTCGCCAATGTCCGAATAGGCCTTACCCTCGGCCAGTTTATTGGCGTCCAGCAGGATGACTTCGCCACCTTGCTGGCCGCGCGGGCGGCGGCAATAGAGCGGGTGTTGGTCGCCTGCGTTGAAGCGGGTGTAATATTCCCACGGGCCATCCGCCGACGGCACCGAGGTGTCGTCTTCCTTGATGCGGCCCTTCATCTCTTCGAACATCTCGTTCTGAAGGCTGACGGTCGAGGCCATCATGGCTTCGCGATAGGCATTTTCTTCGTTCAGATGATCGCGGACATCGGCCTTGATCAGCTTGGGATCACGTAGAACGGCCTGCCAGTTGTCGTCCTTCATCCACTGGTACTCGTCAGTGCGGGTGCGGCCCAGCTGTTCGATGACGACAGGGATTTTTTTCGCGACGGGGGCAACAGGGCGGGACATTCGGGCTCCGGTAGTTTGTCGGGCAAGGGCAGGTGTGCTGGCCAGCAAGCCTACAGCTGCGCTGGATGCGATGAGTTCACGACGATTCATTGTCCTACCCCTGTAAGTTCTTCGGTGCGGACCTTGTGCCCGTAGCGGCTTAAGGTCAAATGCTCTGATGGCTATTGACGCATTGCCCCCCGAACCGCCCGTTGCCCAGTCTCCCGCGACCGAGTGGGATATGACGCTGGGTCTCATCAATGCGACAGTCCAACTGGACCAGAACATCGGCGAAGGCCGTCGCAAGGTCGGTACAGGGTTTCTGGTTCAGGCACCGCGACCGGATGGTACGCCGCGCGTGCTGTTGGTGACCGCAGAGCATGTGTTCCGAGTGATGCCCAACCCTGTGGCACGTATCGGCTGGCGTGTGGCCGAGGCGGATGGCAACTGGCGCTATGAGCCTGCAAACCTGACTATCCGCACTCAGGAAGGCACGCCCTTGTGGACCCAGCATCCGACCGAAGACGTCGCGGTGATGGAAATAACCGCACCCGAGGCCTTTGCCCGCGCCGCTATCCCGCTGGGCTGGATTGCCAATGACAATACGTTTGATCAGTGGCGGATGGGGCCGGGGGATGAACTGTTCGCGCTGGGCTATCCGCACGGCCTATCGGCCAACCGTGCGGGTTTTCCGATCCTGCGTTCGGGCCGGATCAGTTCGTGGCCGCTGACGCCTGTGAAGTTCTTCAAGACCTTCCTGCTGGACTTCAATGTCTCGTCGGGCAACTCGGGCGGGCCTGTATTCTGGGTGCCAGCCGCAACGCGCCGACCGGGCGTACCCGTGCCGACCAACCCGTTCATCGCGGGCATTCTGATCAAGGAAGTTCAGGGTAATGGCGAGGGGATCGAGTTGGGCGTGGTTGCCCACGGCAGCTTCATCCTCGAGACCATCGCCTTGCTCGATCAGAAGCCGATTTCTTAAGGCCGGGTATGAAAACGCCTCCCGCATCATCGATGCAGGAGGCGTCAACATTTTTGGCGAATTCCTGACTGGGATTAGCCAGCCAGAGCTTCCAGCGACAGCTTGTTCAGCAGTTCGCCGCCTTGGCCCACGCCAGCCAGACGGCTGGAAACGTGACCCAGAACATTGGCAGCATAGACTTCATAGAGGTCCAGCTTGCCTTGCAGCCAAGCTGCGTCGCCGTCGTTGGCGTCCAGCTTGGTCTTGGCCGCCAGAGCGCCCTTGGCCAGCATCCAGCCGCCGACAACGTCGCCCAGCAGCTTCAGATAGGCATCAGCGCCGGCCAGAACGTCAGCCGCGCGGGCCTTGTCCTGCTTGGCGTCCAGCAGCCACAGGGTGGCGTCTTCGACCGATTCAATGGCGGTGGCGAAACGCTCGACCGGCTTGCCCGAATAGATCGACGACAGTTGGTTCAGCGTGACCTTCATCTCTTCGATCAGGCGCTTGGCCGATTCCCCGTTGTCCATCGACAGCTTGCGGCCCACGAGGTCCATGGCTTGAATGCCGTTGGTGCCTTCGTAGATCGGGGTGATGCGGGCGTCGCGGTAGTATTGAGCCGCGCCGGTTTCTTCGATGAAGCCCATTCCGCCGTGGACCTGAACGCCCAGCGAAGCGACTTCACAGCCGACGTCGGTCGACCATGCCTTGGCGATCGGGGTGAACAGGTCTTCGCGACCCTTCCAGATCTTGCGCTCTTCTTCGGTCGCGGCGTGGCGGGCCATGTCGGCGGCAACACCGGTCGACAGGCAGATGGCGCGGGCGGCCGAGGTCTTGGCCTTCATGGTGACCAGCATGCGGCGCACGTCCGGAAGGTCGAACAGCGGTGCGTTGCGCTCGCCGGTCCAGACGCTGGTGCCTTGGCGGCGTTCAAGAGCATAGGCGAGGGCGTGCTGATAGGCGCGCTCGGCAATGCCGACGCCTTCAACGCCGACGGCCAGACGGGCGGCGTTCATCATAACGAACATATTTACAAGGACCTCGTTCGGACGGCCAACCAGTTCGGCGACGGCGTCTTCGTACTGCATGACGCAGGTCGGGCTGCCGTGGATGCCCAGCTTGTGCTCCAGACCGACCGGACGGAAGCTGTTACGCTCTGCGGTGACGTTGCCGTCTGCGTCGAGGTGGAACTTCGAAGCGAGGAAGAGCGAGATGCCCTTCGGACCTGCCGGAGCGCCCGGAAGGCGGGCCAGAACGAGGTGGACGATGTTGTCCGTCGCGTCGTGGTCACCCCAGGTAATGAAGATCTTCTGGCCGTTGAGCAGGTATTTGCCGTCTTCGGTCGGGGTGGCGGTGGCCACCAGTGCGCCGAGGTCAGAACCAGCGCCCGGCTCGGTCAGAACCATTGCGCCGGTCCATTCGCCCGAAACCAGCTTCGGCAGATAGGTTTCTTTCTGGAAGTCCGTACCAACAGCTTCAAGCGCTTCGATAGCCGCCAGCGACAGCATCGGGCACAGGCCGAAAGCCATGTTGGCCGAGTGGACGGTCTCATAGGCAGCCAGTTCCAGAGCCTTCGGCAGTGCCTGACCACCAGCGTGGGTCGAAGCGCTCAGCGAGGTCCAGCCGCCAGCGGCAAACTCTTTATAGGCATCGGCAAAGCCCGGCGAAGCCGTGACGTTACCGTCAACGATAGTGGCAGGGTTCAGGTCGCCAACGCGGTTCAGCGGAGCCAGAACGCCTTCCGAAAACTGGGCAGCAGCTTCGATGATGGCCGCGGCCACGTCGGTATCATAGTCCGGGAAGGCACCGGTCGCTGCGACGTTGTCGATACCGGCAACGGCTTCAAGAGCGAATGCGATGTCACGGACTGGAGCGCGATAGGTCATCGGAAATCCTTAATCTAGATAGGCGCTGTGTCGGCTTTCCTGAGATGTTTCGCAAGACGTCTTGGACTTTCGTCGAAAATCCGCGATGGGGGATCAGGCGCAGGGAAACCTGTTCTATATCGGTTTGAACCGCTGCCGCTGCGTAAGGGAAGACATTGAATGACCATCCAACCCATCAAGGGCGATAGCCTTGAAAAGGCTGCAGAAGCTCTGCGCGCGGGGGATTTGGTCATTCTTCCGACCGAGACTGTCTATGGTCTGGCGGCGGATGCATCGAACCCTGAAGCGGTAACGAAAATTTTCGAGGCCAAGGGGCGCCCACGCTTCAATCCGCTGATTGCGCACGTTGCGGATCTGGAAGCCGCCGAATCTATCGCCGTTTTTGACGAGCGTGCGAGAGCGCTGGCCAAGGCCTTCTGGCCGGGGCCGCTGACGATTGTCGCTCCGGTGAAAGATACGGGCGCAGTGTCCGATCTGGCGCGGGCGGGTTTGGATAGTGTGGCGATCCGCGTTCCTGCGCACGAGACCGCGCGGGACTTGATGAAGCTGTTCGGCGGAGCGGTTGTGGCACCGTCTGCCAACCGTTCGGGCCGTCCCAGCCCGACGACCTTTGAAGATGCCGTCGAAGAGACCGGCGCATCTGCTGGTGCTGTGGTTGATGGCGGTCCTTGCGCCGAGGGCGTGGAGAGCACCGTGGTTTCGATTTTGGGCGAGCAGGTTGCCCTGCTACGGCCCGGCACCACGACCCGCGAGCAGCTTGAGGCGGTGGTTGGCGAATTGGCTGTGACGGCAGAGGAGGGGCATCGCTCACCGGGCCGCCTGACACTGCACTACGCGCCGGATGCCCCTGTGCGGATCAATGCCATCGATGTCCGTGATGGGGAGCTAATGCTGGGCTTTGGAGAAGGCGTTGGCGAAACACGCTGGAGCCTTAGCCCAACGGGAGACCTTCGCGAGGCGGCGGCGAACCTGTTCCGCATGCTGCGCGAAGCGGATCGCACCAAGCCCGCAGGCATCGCGGTATCGCCTATTCCCGAGACGGGGTTGGGCGAGGCCATCAACGACCGCCTGAAACGCGCGGCTGGGTTCGTCGGCTAGAGGAAGTTCGCTTGCAGATCGATGGTGGTCTCTGTGCCCACGCGGTCGAAGCAGTTTTTCAGCCAGCGCTCTGCGGCCTGACGGCCACCTTCCTTCAGGCGGGTCAGGAAGCTCCATTCCGTATCGAGCTTTGACGCCAGAGAGAGGTCTCCCAGCCATTCATCGGCAAGGATGGCATGCAGGCGAATACCGCCCCAGCCTTTGCCGCGTTCCAGCCGCCCTTCATCCAGCAGTTGATGCACGAAGGCTATAGAGCGTAGCTCTGCTACCAAGGGAGCGTTGAACAGGACCTCGTTCAGACGATCCATAATGTCGGCAGCCTGACGTGGCGTGTCGTCACGGCGGAATGGGTTCAGCGGTAGCAGTATGATGTCGTGCGGCTGTTTGTCCTCGAACAGAGGGTATAGCGCCGGATTGGCCAGATAGCCGCCGTCCCAATAGGGTTCGCCGTCAATCTCTACCGCTTGGAACATGTGCGGCAGACAGGCCGAGGCCATCAGGACTTCAGGTGTGATCTCGGCGGTGGTGAAGATGCGCGACTTGCCTGCCCTGACCGCTGTTGCAGAGATATGTATGGCAATCTTGGATTTCTGGACGGCATCGAAATCAATCACGCTTTCAACCACACGTTTCAGCGGGTTGAGGTTCAGCGGATTGAACGCATAGGGACTCATGGACATGGCCAGCGTCTGGCCTGCTTGCCACATGGGATTATCGGTCAGCCATTGTCGGGTGAGGCTGTTGGACCACATGCTGGCATTGCCAAAGACGTTGCGGCCGCCTGACTGGTTCACCTCTTTCCAGAGGCTGTCCAAAACTTCGCGAGCACCAGAGTTACCGCCGCGCTCAAGTCCAGTGACCAATGCGGCGGCGTTCATGGCCCCCGCAGAGGCAGCGGTGACGGCCTTTACCTCAATGCGGTCGTCCTCGAACAATCTGTCGAGGACGCCCCACTGGAATGCGCCGTGTGAACCACCGCCTTGTAATGCCAGACAGACCGGCTTGCGCTTGGCCATAGGGAAGGGCCTCCGTTTGAGGCCCACAGCTTATTGTGCCGTCCAGCCGCCGTCGACCGAATAAGAACTGCCGTTCGCCGAAGCGCCCAGATCCGACACGAGATAGAGGAAGATACCGGCCAGTTGATCGGTGGTGACGAACTGTTTCGTCGGCTGCGAGCCGAGGATGACGTTCTTCATCACCTCCTCTTCGGACATGCCGCGCGTGCGTGCCTGTTCCTTGATCTGGGCCTGAACCAGAGGGGTCTCGACAAAGCCCGGGCAGATGGCGTTGCAGGTGATGCCTTGCTGGGCCAGTTCAAGAGCCACCGTCTTAGTGAAGCCGATCACGCCATGCTTTGCGGCGACATAGGCGGACTTGAAAGGGCTGGCGACCAGACCGTGTGCCGAGGCGACGTTGATGATGCGGCCACGGCCCTGCGCCTGCATGATCGGCACGGCGGCCTTGGTGGCATAGAAGGCCGACGACAGGTTGATCGAGATGATGCGTTCCCAAGCGTCGTTGGGGAATTTCTCGACTGCTTCGACGTGCTGGATGCCTGCGTTGTTCACGAGGATATCCAGACGGCCCAGTTCCTTATGGGCATAGGCGACCATGTCGGCGATTTCGTCCGGCTTGGTCATATCGGCAGAGTGGTAGAGCACACGCACGCCTGCGCTGGCTTCAAGCTCGGCGCGGGTCTTTTCAATCGCCTCGGCATCGCCAAGACCATTCAGAACAACCGAAGCGCCGCACTGAGCAGCCGCAGTGGCGAGTGCAAGGCCGATGCCCGAGGTGGAGCCGGTTATGACCGCAACCTGACCCTTAAGATCGTTCATCGCATACTGAGGGGCGAACATGGGGAGTTTCCAACCTGAATTATGATTTTGGAAGGAAACTAGCCGCAGTCCGCCGTCAGTGCATCAGGAATTTCCTTCTCTGATGAATATCCAGTCCACATCCGTCGAGGAAGCGGCATCGTAACGGTAGCCGTCACGATCAAATTCCTTCAGAGATTCAGACTCTTCGATGCGATTTTCAATGATGTATCGCGCCATCGCGCCGCGCGCTTTTTTCGCGTGGAACGAGATGATGCGGTCCACACCATCCTTGCGTTCCTTGAAGTGAGGCGTGATCACCTTCAGCTTCAAAGCCTTGGCATCGACGGCACCGAAATATTCCTGCGAGGCCAGATTGATGAGGGTTTGCTCGGGGTGACCCTCGGCATCCTCGTTCAGGCGCAGCGAAATACGCTCGCCCCAGAAGTCATAGAGAGTGTTGCCGCGCGGCGTTTTTAGGCGCGTGCCCATTTCCAGACGATACGGGTGCATGCCGTCCAGCGGGCGCAGCAGACCATAGAAACCGGACAGTATGCGCAGGTGGTCCTGCGCCCACATCAAGTCGTCAGCCGACATCTCGCGCGCCTTGAGACCCTCATAGACGTCGCCTGCAAAAGCGAAGGCGGCCTGTACGGCACCTTCGGTTTTGTCGTTCTCGAACGACTGGAAGCGTTGATAGTTGAGGTCTGCAAGCGATTCCGAGATCGACATCAGGCGGCGCAGATCGGCGCGCGACAGATTGCGGGTAACCTTCTCCAGCTCTGCCGTTTCCTTGGCACAGCGTCGGGGTGTCATCGGCAGGTCGGCAGAAGACGGGGTAAAGTCCAGCTTCTTGGCTGGTGAGATTACGATCAGCAAGGCACGCTCCCTAGTCGGCGCCCACATAGGGATTGTCTGTGACGGTTTAAAGCTCGGACGGGATTTTTTAGCGAAATCCCGTCTTCAAACTCTCGTGTGGGTTTAGAAAAGAACCGCCGGATTCATGATCCGCTGCGGGTCGATGGCCTTTCGGATCGCCGCCATGGTCTCGATTTCAAGCGGCGACTTGTAGCGCTTGACCTCTTCGGTCTTCAGTCGGCCTAGACCGTGTTCAGCCGAGATCGAGCCGTTGTATTTGGCGACGATGTCGTGAACGACCTGCGAGCCTTCTTTCCAGCGGGCGATGAAGGCCGGGATGTCCTCACCGACGCCGGGGATGATGTCATAGTGCAGGTTGCCATCACCGATGTGGCCAAAGCACGAGACACGGCAACCCGGATGGAAGGCCTCCACGGCGGTGGTGGCCTCCTCGATAAACTCGGCAATACGGCTGATGGGCACCGACACGTCGTGCTTCCAGCCGCCACCTTCCGGTTTCAGGGCTGCGGAGTGTTCCTCGCGCAGACGCCAGAACTGGGCGCGCTGGGCGTCGCTCTGGGCGATGGTGGCGTCAGTGATCAGGCCTTCTTCGAAGGCGACCTCCAGCAGGCGTTCCATCTGGGCTTCTGCGCCGCCGACGGTGCCGTTGGTGATCTCGATCAGCACATACCAGTTGGGCTGGCTTTCCAACGGCTCGCGCGTGTCAGGAATGTTCTTGAGCACCAGCTCCATGCCGAGGCGCTTCATCATCTCAAAGGCTTCGACACCACCGCCGGTCTCGTCCTTGGCGCGGGCCAGAAGCTCGATCGAGGCTTCGGCGGTCTCCAGACCTACGATGGCGACGCAGCGCGAACGCATGATTGGATAGAGTTTGAGCGTAGCCGCCGTGATGACGCCCAGCGTGCCTTCGGCGCCGATCAGCAGTTGCTTCAGGTCATAGCCGGTATTGTCTTTACGCAGACGCTTCAGGCCATTGAAAATCTCGCCATTGGGCATGACGGCTTCGATGCCCAGCACCAAATCGCGCATCATGCCGTAGCGAAGAACCTGCGTGCCGCCCGCATTGGTCGAGATCACGCCGCCAATGGTGGCCGAGCCTTCAGCCGCCAGCGACAGCGGGAAGAAGCGGCCATTGGCTTTGGCGATTTCCTGCGCTTCCAGCAGCGTCACTCCGGCTTCGACCGTCATGGCGTCGTCCAGCGGAGTCACGTCGCGGACCTGACGCAGCTTGCGGGTCGAAAGCAGAACCTCGCCATAAGGGATCTGGCCACCGACTAGGCCCGTACCACCGCCCTGGGTGACGATTGCAACGCCGTGACGCGAACAGATTTCGACGGCCTTTTGCACTTCCTCGGTGGTGCGCGGTTGCAGCAGGATCGGCGCGTGTCCGGTCCAGCGACCGCGCCATTCTGTCAGCCAAGGGGCCATGTCATTGGCATCCTCGACAAAGGCGTCGGGCAGGGCGGTTTTGAGTTCGGCGAGTGCTTCGGGCGTCGGGAGGGTCATAACGTCCTTGTGGCAAAAGGTTTGACGCGGTGGAAGCGCAAACCCATGCTCTTTCCTATGCAAATCGCGGAAAAATCATGACTCCAGTGCCAGCAGTCGGTGTGGTGTGCCTGAAAGGCGACGAAGTCCTGTTGATCCGGCGCGGAAAACCACCGCGTGTCGGAGAATGGAGTCTGCCAGGCGGCCGAATCGAAGCGGGCGAGACGGTACAGGCCGCCGCTCTTCGAGAACTGAAGGAAGAGACGAGCGTAGAGGCCTATATCGGCGGGCTGGTCGATGTGGTCGACGGGATTTTCCCCGAGGCTGACCGCCACTTCATCCTGATAGACTATTGGGCGGAGTGGTTATCCGGAGAGGTCGTGGCGGGAGATGACGCGATACATGCCGAGTTCGTCTCAAAGGAAGAGGCACTAAGGCGCGTCTCCTGGTCTCAAACGCGGCGAATTATCGAGATGGCCTTTGCTGCCAGAGGCATGAGTTGACCTGATAAGGTCTGTGGCAAAATTCTGGCGCACTTCGGTATTTCACGTTAGGGTCGTGTGAAATATCGGGAGGGACGCATGGGTTTCGTTTTTGTGTTTATTTTCGCGGTCTTCGCGCTGATCCTTTTGTTCAGCGTCGTGAAGATCGTGCCGCAGGGACAGGAATATACGGTTGAACGCTTTGGCCGTTACACCAAGACCCTGACGCCCGGCATCCACATCCTGACGCCCTTTGTCGAGCGCATCGGTCGCAAGATGAACATGATGGAGCAGGTGCTCGACGTTCCGACGCAGGAAGTCATCACCAAGGACAACGCCATGGTGAAGGTGGACGGCATCGTCTTCATTCAGGTGATGGACGCCGCCGCTGCTGCCTATCGCGTCGACAATCTCAGCTATGCGATTGCCAGCTCTGCATGACCAACCTGCGTACGGTGGTCGGCTCGATGGAACTGGACGAGGTGCTCAGCCAGCGCGACAGCATCAATACGCGTCTGCTGCACGTCATTGACGGTGCGACCGAGCCTTGGGGCATCAAGGTCGCCCGTATTGATATCAAGTATCTGACGCCTCCGGTCGATATCACCAACGCCATGGCCCGCCAGATGAAGGCCGAGCGCGAGCGTCGTGCGGTCATCACCGAGGCGGATGGCGAGAAGCAGGCCGCCATCGCCCGCGCCGAGGGCGCCAAGCAGGCGGCGATCCTGGAAGCCGAGGGCCGGCGCGAAGCCGCCTTCCGCGACGCCGAGGCGCGCGAGCGCGAGGCCGAGGCCGAGGCCAAGGCGACGGC
>JAEZHG010000066.1 GCA_023436945.1 Pseudomonadota bacterium
GTCAGCAGGAATACACGTAGCGAAGACGGCAGGTTCTTGCCCACCAGTCCAAAGACCGCAAGCGCAAAGGCAATGTCGGTCGCCACCGGAATGGGCCAGCCTTGGGTCGGACCGCCCAAAAGATGGCTGACCAGCAGATAGACACCTACAGGCGCGGCCATACCGCCCAGCGCACCGATGATCGGCAGGGCCAGCTTCTTGGGATTGCTCAGCTCGCCCTTGAGGATCTCGTGTTTGATCTCCAGACCGACGACCAGGAAGAAGATGGCCATCAGCCCTTCCTTGATCCAGTTGGAGGTCGTCTCGACCAGAACCAGAGGGCCGATCTGGAGCGTGTGCTCGGCTTTCAGCCAGCTAAAATAGTCCGCTGACCACGGCGAGTTGGCAACGATCAGCGCCGCCAGCGCCGCAAGTCCGAGAGCAGCGCCGGACGCCGCCTCCGTTTTAAGGAAGTCGAGTGTAAGTTTCTTGGCCAAGACAGAGATCCGGTAATCGGGTTGAACATCATGGCGTCAGGTTATCGACGGACGCCGGACCGGATTCGCAAGGCTCCCGCCAGACGCCGGCCTGACACAGCCACAGACAGCCCAAAGCCGTCACAGGTGCCGTGCCTGATCTCTGCCCTTATAAATACGCCAGTGCCTTCGGGGTTCAACCCTTTTTGGTCATTGCGAAATCGGCGCTAATGGCCCATCTGCGGGCCATGCCCGTGAATGATGCCTACCGCCCCGATCCCCGCTTTGCCCAACTGGGTGCCGACTATGGTGAGACGGTAGGATCAGCTGAGTTTCCCGATACGGTTCTTCGCCTGCGCCACCAGCGCGCCGCCGCAGAAGTGGGTCTGGACAGCCTAACCGACGAAGAGTGGCTGAACCACTTTGGCCGCTTCGCACCCCTGCCCGGCCAGCCAGAGCCGATCGCCATGGCCTATCACGGCCACCAGTTCCGCGTTTACAACCCGCTCATCGGCGACGGCCGCGGCTTCCTCGCTGCCCAGATGTGGTCATCGGGCGCTCAAGTAGCGAGTGGCCGCGCCACGAGCGATAGCGCCCCAAAACTTATGGATTTAGGCACCAAGGGTTCGGGCCTTACACCTTTCAGCCGCCATGCCGATGGCCGCCTGACCCTCAAGGGCGGTGTACGCGAGGCGCTGGCCGCCGCCATGCTGGAAAGCCTAGGCGTGCCGACCTGCCGTATCCTGTCGCTGGTGGAAACCGGTGAAGCGCTGGAGCGCGGTGACGAGCCGTCGCCCACCCGCTCCGCCGTGATGGTGCGCCTGTCGCACAGCCACATCCGTTTCGGCACCTTCCAGCGCGCCGCCTATTACAGCCGCCGCGACCAGCTGACCGAGCTGCTGGAACACGCCCGCTCCAACTACTATCCGCACCTCGCCGAGGGTGATGCCGCAGGCTTCCTGAATGAGGTTGTTCATGCTCAAGCCAAGCTCTGCGCCCGCTGGGTGGCCGCTGGCTTCGTGCATGGCGTGTTGAACACCGACAATCTGAACGTGACGGGCGAGAGCTTCGACTACGGGCCATGGCGCTTCCTGCCGCACTATGAGCCGGGCTTTACCGCCGCCTATTTCGACCACGACGGCCTCTATGCCTTCGCCCGCCAACCGGAAGCCGTTTTCTGGAACCTGACCCAGTTGGCAGGGTGCCTGAAGCTGATCGCCGAACCGGATGGTCTGGTCGCGGCGCTGAACGGCTTCGGTAATGCCTATATCCGTGAACTGCGCGCCGCCTTCCTGATGCGCCTTGGCGTCAAGTCGGTGGGCGAGGCCGCAGACCAGCGCCTGCTCGACACCACCCTCGCGCTTCTGCGTGAAAAGGGCGAGGAACTGCGCTGGGAGCCGCTCTTCTTTGACTGGTTCGGCGGCTTCTCGTCCTCGGCACGTGCGCTGGGTGGTCCGCGCGGCAAGGTCTATCAGGGCGAGGCCTTCGATGCCTTCCGCTATTCGCTGATGGAGCACGAACCGCTCGATCCGGAACGTCTGGAACATCCGATGTTCCGCAAGGCAGAGCCTGAAGAGATGCTGATCGACGAGGTCGAAGCCATCTGGGACGCCATCGCCGAACGCGACGACTGGCAGCCGCTAAATGACAAGCTGGCCCGTCTGGAAGCGGCGCGCGTGGCGTGGAACTTCACCACCCCCTGAGCCACGGCAAAGTTTATTCTTCAGGCCGCCAAGTGTCTTACGACCTCGGCGGCCTTTATTTTTGCCCTGCCCTCTTCACAAGAAGCGCGACACTCCTATCTGCTACTGAAACACCATCAGTTGCTATCATGACCCTCTGCCCAGCTACCGACCTCTCCGCCCTCAGCACACCGAAACAACGTGTTCGCGCCATCTGGATCAACGCCGCGCTCTGGACCTCCCAGGGCTTGCTGGCGATGTTCTATGTCGCGGCAGGCTACGCCAAGCTGAGCGAGCCGATGCGCAACCTTGTCTTTCTGATGGGATGGCCCGAGCAGGTCACGGAAACCTTTGTGCGCAGCTTTGGCGCGGCCGAGTTGGCCCTCGGCCTCATGATGCTGGCCCCCGTCTTTGGCTGGAAGTTCGGACGCCCGTTCGTGGTTATTTCCGCAGCCGTGCTGGCAGTGATGCAGATCGCGTTTCTGGGCCTGCACCTTGCCAGGTTCGAGTTCGGATTTTCTGTCCTGAATCTGCTACTCTTGGGGATCACGGTCCCTGTGCTTCTGGGCCGTCGCTGCCGCTCCAGCTAAGCTTTCCAGATCACAACGGTCGATCTTTCCACAGCCGATCACAAAAAGCTTACGTTTACGCACGCGTAAAGTCCTTGCGCTTTACGCGAACGTAAAGTTATCTAGCGGTCATGGCGACCGCTGACGATCACCGTACATATTCCATCCGGCAACTGTGCCGCGAGTTTGGCGCAACGGCCCGCGCTCTTCGTTTCTACGAGGACAAGGGCTTGCTGACTCCTGCACGCAAGGGACAGACACGCGTCTATACGGGGCGTGATCGTGTTCGACTGAAGCTCATCATGCGCGGACGGCGCATCGGCTTCACCTTGCAGGAAATCCAGGAAATGCTGGATCTCTATGACAAGAAAGAACACAACGTCCACCAGATGGCCATTGCTCTGCCACGCCACCGCGCCCGCGTGGAAGCGTTGAAGCAGCAACTGGAAGATATCCAGGGTGCTATCGAAACAGCGGAAGAAGCCTGTTTGTGGATGGAGAAGACACTGGCCGAACACAGGCCGGACCTTCTGCCCGGAGCGGATGCCTACGCTTCTCTGTTGAGCGAACGCCTCAACAATCCAGACAACCAATTCCAGCCCTTTAAAGCGAGAGCTTAATCATGGCCTATAAGTCGCCGGTTCGCGATCTGTCGTTCGTGCTGCACGATGTGCTACAAGTCGAAAACTACGTCGAACACTTCGCCAATCCCGAAATCTCGGCTGACCTGATCGACGCGATCCTCGAAGAAGGCGGCAAGTTCGCTGACGGCGTCATCGCTCCGATCAACAAGACCGGCGACATCGAGCACTGCAAGCTCGAAAACGGTGTGGTCACCACCCCGACCGGCTGGAAAGAAGCTTACCGCCAGATGGTTGAAGCCGGCTGGACCAGCCTCGCCTTCAATCCGGAGTTCGGCGGCCAAGGCCTGCCGGCCATCATCTCGATGGCTGTCGGCCAGTTCACCGCTGCCGCCTCGGCTGCCTTCTCGATGTATCCGGGCCTGACTGCTGGCGCGATCCACGGCATCGAAGCCAATGGCTCGGACGAGCTGAAAAACAAGTGGCTGCCGAAGATGGTGTCGGGCGAGTGGACCGGTACCATGAACCTGACCGAGCCGCAGTGCGGCACCGATCTGGGCCTCGTGCGCACCAAGGCTGTGCCGAACGGCGACGGCTCCTACGCCATCACCGGCCAGAAGATCTGGATCTCGGCAGGCGAGCACGACTTCACCGACAACATCGTCCACACCGTTCTGGCCCGCGTCGAAGGCGCTGTCCCGGGCATCAAGGGCCTGTCGCTGTTCCTCGTTCCGAAGTTCCACGCTGACGACGAAGGCAACATCGGCGAGCGCAACTCGCTGGAGTGCGTGGGCCTCGAGCACAAGATGGGCATCCACGGCAACGCCACTGCAGTGATGCAGTACGAAGGTGCCAAGGGCTGGCTGATCGGCGAAGAAGGCCGCGGCATGAACAACATGTTCGTTGTCATGAACGAAGCCCGCCTCGGCACCGGCCTGCAAGGTCTGGCCATCGGTGACGCTGCCTACCAACACGCCGTAGAGTTCGCTAACGACCGTCTGCAGTCGCGCGCCCTGACCGGTCCGAAGAACCCGGACGGTCCGGCTGACCCGATCATCGTCCACCCGGACGTGCGCCGCATGCTGCTGGAATCGAAGGCCTATGTTGAAGGCGGTCGCGCCTTCATCCTGTGGACCGCGCTGCAAGCCGACCTGCAACACTCCAAGGACGAAGCCGTTGCCCAAAAGGCCAACGACTACATGGGTCTGATCACCCCGGTCCTGAAGGCCTTCCTGACCGACCGTGGCTTCCACGTTGCCTCGCTGGGCATGCAGGTCCACGGCGGTTCGGGCTACACCGAGCACTTCCAAGCCTCGCAGTACCTGCGTGATGCCCGCATCACCATGATCTACGAAGGTACCAACGGCATTCAGGCTCTGGACCTCGTCGGCCGCAAGCTGCCGGCCAAGGGCGGTCGCGCCATCATGTCGTGGTTCGGCGACATCGACGCCTTCATCGCCGAAAACCAAAGCAATGAATCGATCAAGGCCTATGTCGACGGCCTCGCCGACACCAAGGCCAAGCTGCAAGAAGGCACCATGTGGCTGATGCAGAACGGCATGGTGAACCCGGACAACGCCGGTGCCGCCTCGAGCGACTACCTGCACCTGTTCGGCCTGACCGCCTACGCCTACATCTGGGCGCAGATGGCCAAGGCTGCCCAAGCCAAGATCGACGCTGGCGATGCTGATCCGTTCTACGCCAACAAGCTGAAGACGGGCCGTTACTTCGTCGAGCGCATCCTGCCTGACGCAGCGGGTCACCTGGCCAAGCTGAAGACCGGCGCAGAGGTCCTGATGGATCTGGAAGCCTCGGCTTTCTAAGCTGAAACAGACAAGGGCCTTTCCCCAGCGGAAAGGCCCTTTTTCTTTGTCCACATATTACGTCCACCGATCCGCCATCAGTCCAGAAAAGAGCGGACGGCCCCTAACCGGAGCAAGCGCCCTATGAACGTGCTGAACATTCCAGAACCCGCCTTCATGCAGGACGAGGACATCGTCCTGTTCAACGACAGCGTCGCCAAATGGGTCGCCGACTACTGCCCGCCGGAAAAGGTGGCCCAATGGATCGCCGACAGCTCGGTGCCGCGCCAGCTTTGGAACGACGCGGGCGAAGCGGGCCTGCTCGGCATCTCCATGCCCTCCGAGGACGGCGGCTTCGGCGGTGACTATCGCCACGAGGTCGTGCTGATGAACCAACTGGGCTGGCAGGGTGCCGACCACTTCGGCATCGGCCTGCACAATGCGATCGTCATGCCCTATATCTGGCACTACGGCACGCCCGAGCAAAAAGAGCGCTGGCTACCGCGCCTGCAAACCGGCGAACTGGTCGGTGCCATCGCAATGACCGAACCGGGCGCAGGTTCCGACCTGCAAGGCGTCAAAACCACCGCCATTAAAAACGGCGACCACTATGTGCTGAACGGCTCCAAGACCTTCATCACCAATGGCCAGTTGGCGAACTTCATCATCGTCGTCGCCAAGACCGATCCGTCCGAAGGCGGCAAGGGCATCAGCCTGATCTGCCTCGAAACCGACGGCGCTGAGGGCTTCGAGCGCGGTCGCAACCTGCACAAGATCGGCATGGAAGCGAACGACACCTCGGAGCTGTTCTTCAACGATGTGAAGGTACCGCTGGAGAATGCTCTGGGCGGCACCGAGGGTCAGGGCTTCATCCAGCTGATGCAGCAACTGCCGCATGAACGCGTGAACATCGCCGTTCAGGGCTGCGCGGCCGCAGAGCGCGGTCTGGAAGCCACCCTCGCCTACGTCAAGGAACGCAAGGCCTTCGGCAAGCGCGTGCTCGACTTCCAGAACACCCAGTTCAAGCTGGCCGAGATCAAGACCAAGCTGACCGTCGCCCGCGTGTTCGTTAACCACTGCATCGAGCAACACCTGCAGGGCAAGCTCGATGCCGCCACCGCCTCCATGGCCAAATACTGGGTCACCGACATCC
The DNA here is from genome assembly GCA_023436945.1 of Pseudomonadota bacterium. Taxonomy (GTDB): domain Bacteria; phylum Pseudomonadota; class Alphaproteobacteria; order Caulobacterales; family Caulobacteraceae; genus Brevundimonas. The sequence continues at coordinate 6,243 of JAEZHG010000066.1, forward strand.
AGGGCGAGACCATCGACGAGATGCTCCAGCTGTTCGGCGGCTATGGCTACATGACCGAGTACCCGATTGCGCAGCTCTATAAGGACGCCCGCGTCCAGCGTATCTACGGCGGCACCAACGAGATCATGAAGCTGCTGATCGCCCGCACGCTCTAAGCGGCGATCCGGATAAACAGGCGAGACGGCCCGCAGGATAACCTCCTGCGGGCTTTTTCTATTTTAACCAAACTCGGAACTTCCCGCCCTATTGCCGCGCTTACTCCCTGTATCGACAAGAAGGATGACAAATGTCTACCGAACGTAAGATCGAGCATCCCGACGGCAGCGTAGAGACCGTCACCACCACCGAGACCCCGACCACCGTGGTCCATGAGAAGAGCGGTGGAGGCATGGGCTTCCTGGGGATCATCGTGGCCATCCTCGCCATTGGCGTTGTGGGCTATTTCCTCTTCACCCTGAGCCAGACCAAACAGGTCGAGAGCAACGCCATTGCAGGCGCAGCCGAAAGCATCGGCAATGCCGCCGACAATGTGGGCGAAGCCGCCAAACGCGTGGTGCCGCCGACCACCAACTAAAGACCATCGGCCCTGTCGTTGCGCGCATCCTGCCAGCGACAGGGCTGGCCCCACTTG
>JAEZHG010000110.1 GCA_023436945.1 Pseudomonadota bacterium
GGATAACAAAGATACAGGAGGGGAAATGGCCAACTATAAAAAACCAGCCATAGTCATAGGTTTATTGGCCGCAATCGGTGCCATCACCGCTTTTGCCGCACCGGCTTTCAGCCAGAAGGACACCACCGCTGGCGAGCTGAAGGCCTTTGGCATCAGCCATGATGACCTCGTCTATCCCTTCAAGCGACAGGCCGCTTGGGAAGAGCTTGAGGATGGCCGCTACGCCGTAACCCCTGCCCGTCCGAAACTTGCATTCAAGGACTATGCGATCTCTTTCGACGAGACCTCCAAGCGCGTCTGCGCCGTCTACGCCAAGACAATGAGCGACTCCGCGATCGACAAGCTGAAAGCCGAACTGGTTGCCCGATACGGTGCCCCCTCGCCGCATTCGGCCATCACCCAGCGCTGGGTTTCAGACAAGGATTTCGTGGAAATTACCGAAAACAGCGACGCCTATTACGTCAGCTGGGATTTCACCGGAAACTGTATCGCCAGCGCCAAGGCCCGATAAAGAAAAAGCCCCGCCGGAAACAGCGGGGCTTAAACTTTTCAGGCGCTTTAGGTTTTATGCACCACGGCTGACAGCATAGTCGGCCACGTCTTCCAGCGCCTTGCGCCAGTCGCTTTCCGGCAGGATCGACAAAGCGGCCTTGGCCTGATCGGCATAGCCATAGGCACGATCCAGCGTGGCGGTGATCGCCCCGCATTCGCGCATCAAGCCCAGAGCCGTTTCAAAGTCACCGTCCTTGCGATCGCCGCGATCGACCGTGCGGGTCCAGAAATCGGCGTGCGTATCCTTGGTGCGCTCGATAGCCAGCAGCAGCGGCAGCGTCACCTTGCCCTCGGCAAAGTCGTCGCCCGCATTCTTGCCCAGCGCTTCGGAGGTCGCGCCATAGTCAAGCGCATCGTCGGCCAGTTGGAAGGCGATGCCCAGCGCCATGCCATACTCGCGCATAGCCGCAACGCGCTCTGCCGAGACGCCGACACCCAGCGCACCGGTTTCAGACGCCGCCGCAAACAGCTCCGCCGTCTTGGCGCGAATGATCTGCAGATAGGTTTCCTCATCGAGGTTCACATCGTGCGAGCGCGTCAGTTGCAGGACCTCGCCCTCGGCAATCACCGACGAAGCCGTAGCCAAAACGCCCAGAGCCTTGATCGAGTCTGTCTCGACCATCAGTTCGAAAGCGCGGGCAAACAGGAAGTCGCCCACCAGTACCGAAGAGGCCGCGCCCCAGATTAGGTGTGCTGCCACCTTGCCGCGACGCATCTCGGAACTATCGACGATATCGTCGTGCAGCAGGGTCGCGGTGTGGATGAACTCTACCGAGGCAGCCAGCTTGCGGGCGGCAACAATATCCCCCTCGCCGCCACAGGCGCGGGCCGACGCCACCGTCAGCAGCGGGCGCAGACGCTTGCCACCAGCCGAGATAAGATGCTCGGCCAGTGCCGGAATGACCGGAACATCCGACTGCATGCGCTCGATGATAAGGGCATCAACGGCGGCCATATCCGTCTTGGCCAATGCCACCAGGGCATTCACATCACCTTTGGAACGGGGTGCGGTGACGAGTGCTGCGTCCACGGAATTCTCTTTCGAAGTCATAGGCAAACGGGGGCAAATGCATAGCTTTACCCAAAATACACAAGCTACGGGCTTGCCCCGAAGCGATGCGGCGCACAATGGTGGCGGCACCATGATGGGTCAAGCCGCTCAAGACATCGAAAACCCCGCTTTCACCACCGAGACGCATCTCTTGGGAGGACGTGTGTCTTTGCGCCAACCCGCAAAGGGGTATCGGGCGGGTATGGATGCCGCGCTTTTGGCCGCTACGCTTGATCCCAAAGACGGCGATCGAGTCATCGAAGCGGGCTGTGGTGCCGGTGCCGTGCTGATGCAGATGGCCAAGCGTCACAAGGGCCTGACTCTGGCGGGTCTGGAGCGCGATCCTTTCGCCTATGAGCTGGCCAAACACAATGCCCGCGCCAATGGCGTGGACGACCGCGCGACAATCCTGAACGGCGACGTGGCCAAGGGCTTCAAGGCTCTGGACCTGCCACTATTCGACTGGGCCGTCAGCAACCCGCCCTATTTCGATGATCCCAACACTATCCGCGCCCCCGCAGAGGAGCGTCGCGGCGCATGGATTGCCGATGACGGCCTAAAGGCCTGGACGCATTTCCTGCTGAAGTCCGTGCGTGAGGGTGGACGCATCCACATCGTCCATCGCGCAGACCGTCTGGCCGACATTCTGTCTCTCTTGGCTCCAAAGGCCGGATCATTTGCCATCCGCCCCGTACATTCTTTCGAGGACGAGCCCGCCAAGCGCGTGCTGGTTCAGGCCATCAAAACCGGCAAGGCACCGCTCCGCCTCCTACCGCCGCTAGTCCTTCATCCCCGAAGCGGCCCCAAACACACCCTACAAGCCGAAGCCATCCTGCGCGGCGAAGCCAGCCTGAGCTTTAAATAAGCGGCGTCAGGTTAGCGAAAATCAGCCTGCGCGGCGCAGGTATTTGGTTTCTACCCAAGCCGAGACCTCTTCGAACTCTACACGGCTCCAGCCGCTGGAATCGACCTTGGCGTCGAAGCGATAGACCAGATCGCCCTCTTTCAAGCTGGTATAGACAGGGCTGTAGCTGTTGGCACCGCGATGAAGATTGATCGTCTCGCCCTCGGCTAGACCACTAATCTCGTAATAGCCCTCGTCGCTTTTCGAGCTGAAAAGCTTGGCCAGAAAGCTCTGACCACGCGGTTTTGATACAGACTCACCCAACATTTCACAGCCTCATGCACTTGATCTGAACATTGCCGTAGCTTCCGGCCCTGAAACCCAAACGGAACTGAGAGAACAAGGTTCATCAAAGATTGCCGTTTAAGGCTATTTTCAAGTTAAGGTGGTCTAAGCTCGAATATACTTGCGTTAGGGTTACGGTTAACTGCAGCGCTCTTATTCCAAAGCCTAGGCCACGCCCCTAGCCGGAAATGGCGGTTGTGGCGTATGGAGGCGACATGTCTCTACGCACCCTCTTCCCGACCCAGATCTATGAAACCAGCGTCGCCAGCGACAAGGGCTGGGCGGAGCTTCACGAGGAAATCCTCGATCTGTGCCTCGTCATGGGCGAGGAAGACGAGGCGGGCATCAAATGGTGCGAGGACAACCACTATCCGGGCTATACCTCCTATGGCTCGATCAATGACCTGCCCCAGCGCTTCCCCGAGTTTGCCGAGTTGAAGCGTATCCTCGACAAGCATGCGGCGGCCTATGCCAAGGCGCTTAACTTCGATCTGGCCCGCAAGCCCAAGCTGGACAACCTCTGGGTCAACATCCTGATGCCGGGCGGCGGCCACACGGGCCACATCCACCCGCACTCGATCATTTCCGGCACCATCTACATCCACATCCCCGACGGCGCGTCCTCCCTCAAAATGGAAGACCCGCGCCTCGTGATGATGATGAACCGCCCCGGCGTCACAGAGGCCGCGACCGAAGCCGAAAAGCCGTTCGTCTATCTGCGCCCACAGGCCGGAACGATCCTGATGTGGGAAAGCTGGCTGCGCCACGAGGTGCCCGCCAACCGCGCCACCGAGCAACGCATCTCGATCAGCTTCAACTACTCCTAAGCCACAGAGGCGAGCTGACAGCCAGCCCAAGCCTGCGTGGTATTGGCGACGGAGTTAGAACAAATCCATGCCTGCGAAAGCCCCTTCAGACACACCCATAGATTTCCCGCGTCCTCATGACAGCTTGGGTCATGCATGGGGCTTGGTCGGGACGGAACCTCTGGAGATTTGGGAGCGGTTTTCACCGGCCTATGAGCAGCGTTTGCAGCGATTGGTCCTCGCTTTAGATGCAGCCGGATATTCAATCAGGATCAGCGGTGCAGGCGGCCAAGACGGTGAATATATCTCTGCGCAAAAGCCTCACAGCCCGTCTATTTTCCAATCCTTGGAAGACCCCGCCGAGACAGGCGCAATCGAAAAGCTCATCGCCAGCCTTACTGAACTATAGTCCTCGTTAAACTAGGCGTTCAAAGTCCGCGCAATAGATACCGACAAAATCTGGACGCATTTACGGTCAAGCCTTCCACTATCGAATGCGACTGTGGGGTATCCGTTATGGGACGAATTAAACTGCTGGCGAGCCTGTTGTTACTGGCTACGGCAACAGGCTGTAATCAAGCCGCAGACGCCCAGACCACACCTAGTGCGACGCCCCAAGCCTCTGAGCAAATCGGACAGGGCGAGCCCTATCAGATGTCCGGCACTCAAGTCTGGACCGTTCCAGACACGCTGGAGGGCCGGAGCTATCAGGTCTATGTCGCTTTGCCTGCCGGATACGAAGACACGCCCCAGCGGCGCTATCCGGTCCTTTATGTCACCGACGCCCACTACGCCTTCCCGATTGTGAGACAGCTTTCACGACGGATGAATCTCGATGGTCCGGTGATCCGCGACCATATTCTCGTCGGCCTCTCCTATGCCGTGGACGACGATCCTGTTCGCAGCCGCACCCGTGACTACACTCCATCAGCACGTCGCAATGCGGCAAAAGGTGCAGAGGGCGGCGGCCCGTCCTATCAGGCATGGCTGAAATCCAGCGCGATACCCTTTGTAGAGAGCAAGTTCAGGACAGATCAAAACCAGCGGGTTCTGCTGGGGCACTCGTTCGGGTCACTGCTGGCGACGCAAATCCTGTTCAGCGATCCGGATATGTTTAGCCACTATGTGCTGGGCAGCCCCTCGTTGTGGTTCAACGGGCACCAGATGTTTGAGCGTGAAGCGGCCTATGCCGCCGCCAACACGGACCTGAAAGCAAAAATCTATATGTATATCGGCGCGGAAGAAGTCGGCCGCTACGATATGGTTGGCGATAACCGACGCCTCGAACAGGCTCTGCTCTCGCGAAACTATCCGTCACTCGAACTGAAATCGGATGTGATCAGTGCGGAAGACCACCTCACCGTGGCACCAATCGGTTTCATGCGCGCGCTTGAGACACTTTTACCCGCGCAATAGCTCCGACAATGGTCGCGCCACATTTGCCCTTTCGGCTCCCAATCGCTACATCCCCCTGCAACACTCCCAATTCCTCTGAATCAAGGGCGCGACGCACCTTATGGCGCAACAATATATTTTCCAGATGCAGGGCCTGACCAAGGCCTATCCCGGCGGCAAGAAAGTCTTCGAGAACATCTGGCTCAGCTTCTACAACGACGCCAAGATCGGCGTGGTTGGTGTAAACGGCTCGGGTAAGTCCACCCTGCTGAAGATCATGGCTGGCCTCGACAACGAGTTTCAGGGTGAAGCCCGCGCTGCCGATGGCATCAAGCGCGGCTACCTCGAACAAGAGCCGAAGCTGGACGACAGCCTGAACGTTCGCGAGAACGTTGAAGCCTGGTGCGAAGAGAAGCAGTGGGTCAACCGCTTCAACCAGGTCGCCGCCGAACTGGGCGAAAACTACACCGACGAACTCATGGAAGAGATGACCGCTCTCCAGGAGAAGATCGACGCCGCCGACGTGTGGGACATCGACAGCCGTATCGAAATGGCCATGGGCGCTCTGCGCTGCCCGCCGGACGAT
>JAEZHG010000127.1 GCA_023436945.1 Pseudomonadota bacterium
ATACTGGATGGTGGCCGAGCCGGATGGTTCGGGGGATCTTATCATCCTGGCCCAGTCGGAATCACTGGGCGGGCAGGAGCTTTCCATGCCCGCTGACCTCAGCGACAAGCTGGAAAAGCTTCAAGGCCAAAACTACAGCTATAGCGCCGAGGATGGCCCCAAGGGTGAGCCGCTACGCATCTCGGCCAGTATGAAAACCCTGCCGGGACGCGATCTTCCGGTGGTGTTTTTTGCCGCTCTGGATCGTTCCGATGTTGATGCCGACACGCGCCAGTTTGCGACTGTGACGTGGGTGGCGCTGCTGCTGCTCGGCCTTGCCTTGGTCACGGCGGTGTTTGTTCAGGTTAAGGTGGGTCTGCGCCCGCTCTATGATCTGCGCCGTGCGATTGCCGATGTTCACAATGGCCGCGCCAATCGCGCCGAGGGTGAATATCCGCGTGAAATCCAGCCGCTGGCCGATCAGGTCAATCGCCTGCTGGAACACAATCAGGAAACTGTCGAGCGCCAGCGCACACACGTCGGCAATCTGGCCCATGCGCTGAAAACCCCTCTGGCGGTCATGCTGGCCGAGGCCGGTTCCAAGGACGGCCAGCTGGAAGACATCGTGCGTCGTCAGGCGCAGGTGATGCGCGATCAGGTCGAACACCACCTTCGCCGCGCCCGCGCGGCTGCGCGTGCGTCCCACGGTCTTGGCGAGCGCACGCCTGTGGGCGATGTGATCGACGAACTGGCCGTGATGATCGAGCGGGTTTTCGAGGAAAAGGGCGTCGAGATCGACTGGCGTGCGCCTGATGAGCTGGCCTTCCGTGGCGAGCGTCAGGATTTGCAGGAAATCTTCGGCAATCTGATCGAGAATGCGGGCAAATGGTGCCGCCGTCGCGTGCGTGTCTCGGCGGGCTTGTCTGTCCCCGGCCAGATGATGGCCGTTATCGAGGACGATGGCCCCGGCATCCCCGAGGACCAGCGCGATACCGCCCTCAAACGTGGCACGCGTATGGACGAGGACACCCCCGGTACCGGCCTTGGTCTGTCGATCGTGGACGAACTGGTGCGTGCCTATGGCGGGCGTCTGACACTGGGGGCCAGCGATATGGGCGGCCTGAAGGTCATTCTGGAATTGCCCGCCGCAGAGGCGTGATCCACCGCCTTCACATTAAAAAGCCTTTTGCGGGAAAGGGCTGTTAACACACGCCCCCGCATAAATATGGCGAGTTTATCCATTCGGAGAGACCGCCGGACCGTTCATGACGGAACTGACAGTCGCACAGAGGGTCGCCTTGACCCAGCTGATCGCGCACTGCCCTGACCATGTGCTGGGAACGCTGGAGACAGCGGTCGCAGCCATGCCGGGCGCGCGCGCCGAATCCGTGCGCCTGTTGTTCAGCGATGAAATTCGCGACCGCTTCCGCCGAAATCAGGTCTTTGGCCCGCTGGCCCCCCTGTTCCGTCCGCGTACGGACGATATGGACGGGCTTGTTTTTCCACCGCATCTTCTGGGTGAGTTGTGGAAGGCGGCAAAGCGCAACGAGCCCGAGTTGCTGTCCCAGCTGGATCGCGACGACGATCTGTCGCGCATGATCGCGGACCGCCTGTGTTTCACGGCGGCGGCGGCGATGCGGGACTATGGCCAGACCATCTGGCCGCAAGGCACCCCGACCCAGCGCGAGGCACTGGCCCGTATTCTGGATGTGACAGGCATTGCCCGCACAACCGTATCGCGTCTGCATGACTGGCAGGGACGTATCACGGGCGCATCGGCGGCGGATATGAAGCTGGCCTTCCGTCAGGCGGCCTCGGTAGGACTGGATGGTGCGCAGCGTTTGATGGAAGTCTATTTCGCCCATCTGCGTGAAGGGCTTCAGGTGTTGCGTCTGGCCAACCATGCCTCGGCTCTGGGTAATCCGCCGACCACCCTGATCGACGGGCCGTTCAGCGACTTTGTCGAGCGGGTGATCGACAGTCTGGTGCGCAAGGCGGATCGTCTGGTCGGCTTTGAGTTGAGCGAAGGCCCGCAAGGCGTGATTGATTTCCGCGACCGTTTGCAATGGGTTTCGGCGGCACTGACCGAGATCGACATGGTGGTCTCGCCACGCCCTGACAGCGTCTGGGCCCGCACCATTCGCCACCAGAAACTGCGTATCAGCCAGAACCTGAACGAGCGATTCAAGGCGGCGGAAAAGCTGGTCGATGCCCTGCTGCCGCAGGAAAAGACGGCGCTGGTCGGACGCATGACCCGCGTTTCGCCCAAGCTTCTGGCCCCGCTGGATGATGCCGAGGTCGAGAAGACGCGGCTTCTGATGGGTATCCTCTATATATCACGTGGTCCCGCGGCGGTTCTGGGCTGCGAGAGCGATCGTCGCCAGACCGTCGAGGGGATTACCGGCCGCATTTCCAACTGGGCCGACGAGGCGCTGGACCGTCTCAACCGTGGCGAGGCGGTGGATGGCGGACAACTGGCCCGCCGCCGACTTCAGGTGCTGGTGGACCTGCTGCAACTGGCCGGAGCCAAGGATGCGGCGCGCACGGTTCGTCGTCGTCTGGCCTCTGCGAGTGCAGGTGCGGCGTCTGGTGTCTCGCATCGTCAAGCCTGATCCGCTACAGCGACATAATGACGATCTTTTGGATCATGACCGGATTGATGGCGGCGCTGGCAGGACTGTGGGTCCTGAACGGCGCACGTCGGGGTATGGATGCGCTGCAAATCGTGGGCGAGGCCGACCGCCAGTCGGGCGCGCGCGAACTGGCCGAGCTTGAGCGCATGAAGGCGCGGGGCTTGCTGGACGAAGCAGGCTTCACCGCTGCCCGCGCCGAGGCAGGGCGCCGTATCCTTGCCGCCCGCCGTGCCGAACGTGCGTTGACCGTTAGCCCCAAGGACCGCTTCGTGGTTCTGGCCGGTCTGGTCCTGACGGCGGCTCTCGCGCTGGGGCTCTATGTGGTGATTGGCCGTGCGGGTCTGCCGGACCAACCTTATCGCGAGCGCGTGGCACAGTGGGCGGCCAATCCTGAAAGCCTTGAGCCGGAACAGGTGGCTGCGGTCATGACTGAGGTCGTGCGCGAAAAGCCCGATGACGCCATGGCCCTGTCCATGCTGGGCGCGGCCCGTTTCGAGGCGGGCGACCCTATCGCAGCGGCCTCTGCCTTCCGTCGCGCGTTGGCAATCCAGCCGCAGAATGCCCAGAACTGGGCGCGTCTGGGTGAAAGCCTCGTACGGGCCAATGGCGGCGGAGTCAGCGGCGATGCCGAGGTGGCCTTCCGCGAGGCGGTTCGTCTGGACGAGGATCAGTTGGGGGCGCGCTATTTCCTTGGAGAGCTGGCCTTGCAACGTGGCGAGATTGCGGTGGCGCGCCAGCACTGGACGCCCTTGCTGGCGGTGCTGGCTCCGTCCGATCCGCGCCGCGCCGACCTTGTCAGCCGCCTTGCCGCCGCAGAATGATTACCGGATTGAAGTGCCTTGAGTGGGGGAGCGTAAAATGAGCTGGTTGCCCAAGTCTGCAAAGGCGCGCCGAAGACTTTGGATCGTCATGGCCGCAGCCCCCGTGCTGGCACTGGCGGTCGGCCTGTCCCTGTGGGCGATGAAGGACAATGTGACCTTCTTCTATTCCCCGTCAGAGGTGACGGTGGAAGAGGTGCCAGCGGGCCGCAACATCCGTCTGGGAGGTCTGGTGGTTGCCGGATCGGTACACAAGTCCAACGACGGCTCCGTGCGCTTTGACATCACCGACAATGAGGGCACCGCCACCGTCCATTTCGAGGGTGACCTGCCGGACCTGTTCCGCGAAGGGCAGGGCATCGTGGCACAGGGCAGCTATAACCCAGACCGCGTCTTTGTGGCGACCCAGGTGCTGGCCAAGCACGACGAAACCTATATGCCGCCAGAGGTGGCCGAGCGCCTGAAGGAAAAGGGCGAATGGCGACCGGACGCGGGCGAAACCTCGGCGGCGGGATACTGATCGCGTGATCGTAGAGCTTGGCAGTTTTGGCCTGATCCTCGCCTTTGCCCTGTCGGTAGCATCGGCGGGCTTTTCGACGCTTGGCCGCGTGCGTCGCAGTCCGGTTCTGGCGGGTGCAGGCTCTGCCGCCCTGTTCGCCTCAGCAGCGGCTGTGGCTGTATCCTTTGCGGTTTTGATCTGGGCCTTTGTGGTTTCGGACTTCTCGGTCTCGAACGTGGCGATGAATAGCCATACCGACAAGCCGATGCTCTATAAGGTCTCGGGCGCATGGGGGAACCACGAGGGCTCGCTGCTGCTGTGGTGTCTGGTCATGACCGTGTTTGGCGGCGCGCTCAGCCTGTCGCGCGGCCTGCCGTTCGGACTGAAGACCTCGGCGGTGGCCGTTCAGGCGGCGCTGTCGGCCCTGTTCGTGGCCTTTGCCGCCTTTACCTCGAACCCCTTTGTGCGCCTCAATCCGGCACCTGTGCAGGGGCAGTCGCTGAACCCGCTGCTGCAAGACCCTGCGCTGGCGATCCATCCGCCGCTGCTCTACCTCGGCTATGTCGGCTTTTCGGTTTGCTTCTCGCTGGCGGTCGCCGCCCTGATTGAAAAGCGCGTTGATCCGGCGTGGGGACGCTGGGTGCGTCCGTGGGCGCTGGCGTCGTGGGCCTTCCTGACGGTCGGCATCGCGCTGGGCAGTTTCTGGGCCTATTACGAACTGGGCTGGGGCGGCTGGTGGTTTTGGGACCCCGTCGAGAAC
>JAEZHG010000141.1 GCA_023436945.1 Pseudomonadota bacterium
GTCCATGCTTCTGGGCCGCCACCCCCACGCCCGCGACAGTATGCAGATGCAGCACGAAATGCGCATCGTCACGCGCCGCATGGACGGCTGAGTGGATCGTAAAGCCCGCCGGATTGATGAAGCTGTCCGTCTTCTGGACAATGTTGCCATCCAGATCGACCTTCACCAGCGAAGAGGCCGTGATCTCCTCGAAATAATAACCGTACGGGTTGATCAGGAAGTGTTTGTCCGGCCCCGGCACGCGGGCGGAAATGTGGGTAAAGATCATGTCGTCCCACCCGTGCATCGCCACCAGACGGTAGAGCGCCGCCAGCTCTACGCGCGTCTGCCATTCCTCGGGCGAGATAGCGGATTGAATGGATGGTGCTGCGCCATCAGCCATGGAGACCTCCCTGTCACTGCGTCGCCCGATCTGCGCCGGAATATAGAGCCTGATGGCCCGCGACATAGGTGAACAGTGTTTTGTAATAAACCACTCGTCAACCCTGATAGGCTTGGCCGTTAACGACGCCTTCACCGCAAAGGCATAGCTTGAGTTGTATCGTTATTCGGAGACACTCATTTGACCGCCCAAGCACCAAACTCGGAGACACTGGCAACCGATGCCCGTACGTCCGCCGAACTGGATGCGGTCATCGAGAATGCGCGCCTTTTGCCGCCCTCCGAACAAACCCGTCTTGTGATGGGTGTGGCTGATCTGTACGCCACCAAAAACGAAGACAATACAGCCGCTTTTGCCGCCTTCTTTACCGAACTGGTAAAGGCTGCGGCCTATGATGTGCGTCAGGGCCTGTCGCGCCGTCTCGGCTCTGCCGACTGGCTGCCGATCGAGTTGGTCCGTACCCTCGCTCATGACGACATCGAGATCGCCCGTCCTGTCATCTCGGCCAGTCCGCTGCTGACGGACGAGGACCTGTTAAAGCTTCTGGCCGAAGCCTCGACCGACCACCGCCTTCAGGTAGCCCTGCGCCCCGGTCTGGGCGAGGCTGTTTCCAAGGTCATTCTGCAAAGCGAAGAGCCACTTCTGCTCACGGCCCTCGGCTCAAACATCTATGCCCAGTTGCCCGAAGGCGGCGTTGAGGCATTGGTCGAGGCATCCGCCCGTATTAGCGGACTTCGTCTGCCCATGTCGCGCCACCCCGGCCTGAACGAGGTTCTGGCCGAACGCCTTTACCGCTGGGTCGGGGACACCATGCGCGATGAACTGTGCCGACGCTTCCCGCATCATTGCGAGCGCCTGAAACAGGCCGTCAACGACACGGTGGACCACATCAACGAGGCCCACATCGCTTCGAAGATGGAAGCTTCCGGCCGCCTGACGCCGTCGGCCCTGACGCGCATTCTCAAGGATGGCCGCCAAAGCCTGTTCATGCACAGCCTGTGCATTCTGGCCAATATCCGCGTCAGCGATATCGAAATCCTGTTGGCCAAACCTTCGGCTCGCCCCTTCTATCTGGCCTGTCTGGCGGCTGGCGTGGACCGTCCGGCCTTCCCTGAACTGCTGGAAGCCCTGCGCGCGCTTGATCCCTCGACCCCGCCTGCCCTTCTGGACAGCGAACTGAGACTGGCCGAACGCGCCCGCCATCAAGCCCAGTTGGAAGTGCGCGCCTATATCGAGAGCCTGCAAGTCCAGCCACGCTTCCAATAAGCTTGGCCGTAAGGTGCAAAGTCGTTTGACAGCAGCCTCCGCCTCGGCTTGCCTGTCATTGTGACTCGGAACAGCTCATCACCCCGTCTGCATTTTGTCGCCAGCGACCGTCCGGAGGCGCAGGACGCCTGTGCGCGCCTGTCTGCCCGCTATGGCCATGTGCCACAGGCCGAGGCAGAGGTGATCGTCGCGCTCGGCGGTGACGGCTTCATGCTCGAAACCATGCATAGCAACCTGCAACTGCGCAAACCGGTCTATGGCATGAACCGTGGCTCGGTCGGGTTCCTGATGAACGACCACGACGAGGATGACCTGCCGGAGCGCATTCTTGAGGCGGACCGCACCATCATCCATCCGCTACAGATGGACGCATGGGTGGATACCGGACAGGTCCACAGCGGCCTTGCCATCAACGAGGTCTCGCTGCTGCGCCAAACCCGCCAGACGGCGAAACTGCGCGTGTCGATCAATGACAAGGTGCGCCTGGACGAGCTGACCTGTGACGGCTGCATGGTCGCCACCCCTGCGGGCTCGACGGCCTATAATCTGTCGGCGCACGGTCCGATCATCCCTCTGGATGCGCCCAGCCTCGCCCTGACGCCGATCAGCGCCTTCCGGCCACGTCGCTGGCGCGGGGCGCTGCTGTCCCACACGGCACGTGTGAGGTTTGATGTTCTGGAAAGCGAGAAGCGTCCGGTCTCGGCAACGGCAGATAATTTCGAGGTCCGCCGCGTCAGCCGCGTGGATGTGGTCGAACGCCGCGACATCAGCCTGACCATGCTGTTCGACGCCGGCCGCACCTATGAGGAACGCGTCATGGCCGAGCAGTTCGCCAGCTAGTCCACATTTCCTTAAATATACGGCATTTAGAGTAACATTAGGTCGCGCTCACAATCTTCGACCTATCCGTTTTTTGGAGTACGCAATGTCGCAACCGCCAGAAATCATCAAGCGTCCCAACGCGCTGCGTGCAAAGGTTGGTGGAAGCTTTGGCGGCATCGATGCCTCGGCCATTGCCCGCGCTGAAGAAGCGCTGAAGGCTTTGTCGGCCCAGTTCGATCAATGGCTTAAAGACGAAATCATCAAGCTGGAAGGCTGCAAGGCCACCATTCTGGCTGAAGGCTTCAACGAAAAAAATGTCGAGGCCCTCTATTTCCGCGCCCACGACCTGAAGGGTCTAGGCACGACCTATGAATTTCCGCTGGTCACCCGTCTGGCTGGCAGCCTGTGCCGCCTGATCGACAGCGAGGAGCGCCGTAAATCCGCGCCGTGGCCGTTGGTCGATGCCCATATCGAGGC
>JAEZHG010000022.1 GCA_023436945.1 Pseudomonadota bacterium
ATCGCCAATCCGCTGCTGGGCGGGGCCTTCATGACCATCGTGGCGATCATCTCGGGCCAGCCCACGCTGGGCGGGCAGTTCGGCATGCTGGTCGGGGTGACGGCGGTGCTCAGCCTGGTGGTCTACGCCATCTGTTCGGCGGCCCTGTTCCGCATGGCGCGGCGTTCGCGGGCGCGGATCGTCGCCGTCACCGGCTTCCTGTTCGCCTCGGCCGCCGTGGCCGCCGCCGCGCCGGGCTACATCCTGCCGACGGTCGGCTTCTTCGTGGTCACCAGCGCGGCCTGGCTGGCCTTCCTGAGAAAGTCGGGCCGGCGCGTTGACCCGGCAGCGGACGACGCCTAACCACGCCGCCGTTTGCTCGCCGGTTTTCGGTGCTACGGAGGTCGCCATGAACACCCACCTTCTTCCCGGCGTCACCGGCGTGCTCGCTCTCACGGACGGAACCATCCTGCAGGGCGTCGGCTGCGGCGCGACCGGCTCGGCGCTCGGCGAGGTGGTCTTCAACACCGCCATGACCGGCTATCAGGAGATCCTGACCGACCCCTCCTACATGAGCCAGATCCTGGCCTTCACCTTCCCGCACGTCGGCAATGTCGGTGTGAACGGCGAGGACATCGAGCAGGTGACGGAAGTCGCCGGCAAGGCGGCAGTGGGCGCGATCTTCCGCGACGTGCCGACCGATCCGGCCAACTGGCGTGCCGGTGGCTCGTTCGACGTCTGGCTGAAGTCGCGCAACATCGTGGCCCTGGCCGGTGTGGACACCCGCGCCCTGACCCAGCTGATCCGTGACAAGGGTGCGCCGCACGCCGTGATCGCCCACGATCCGGAAGGCAAGTTCGACCTCGACGCTCTGGTCGCGCAGGCGCGCGAATGGTCGGGGCTTGTGGGTCTGGACCTCGCCAAGGAAGCCACCACCCTTCAGGCCTTTGAATGGAACGAAGGCGTGTGGGAATGGCCTGCTGGCTATCCGCGCGTTGACGCCACCGACAAGAACGTTGTGGTCATCGACTATGGCGTGAAGCGCAACATCCTGCGCGCGCTGGCTTCGACCGGCTGCAAGATCACTGTGGTTCCGGCCGATACCAAGGCTGAAGACATTCTGGCCCGCAATCCGGACGGTATCGTCCTGTCGAACGGTCCGGGCGATCCGGCGGCAACCGGCGTTTACGCCGTGCCGGAAATCCAGAAGCTGGTTGCTTCGGGCAAGCCGATCATGGGCATTTGCCTCGGTCACCAGATGCTGGCCATCGCTGTCGGTGCCAAGACCATCAAGATGGATCAGGGCCACCACGGCGCGAACCACCCTGTGAAGGATCTGACCACCGGTAAGGTCGAGATCGTGTCCATGAACCACGGCTTTGCCGTGGATCAGGCCAGCCTGCCGGAGGGCGTGGTGGAAACCCACGTCAGCCTGTTTGATGGCACCAACTGCGGCATTGCCCTGACCGGCAAGCCTGTCTTCTCTGTCCAGCACCACCCGGAAGCTTCTCCGGGACCGACGGACAGCCTGTATCTGTTCCAACGTTTTGCAGACTCTATGCGAGGCTAAATGAAATCACCGGCGGTGAAGTCGGCCTATCTAGGCTGGCTCGCCGCCGCGCTGGCGAAGGTGAGGGGGGCTACCTCAGCTATCGCGGCGGACGGGCAAGATATCGTACTGGGTTATGCGACGGGGTATGACGTCGCTGACGTCGCTATCTTCGTCCGTTCATTACGTTCACATTACAAAGGGCCAGTGGCTCTGGTTGTGGACCAAGACCCGTGTCTTCGGGCATTTCTGGCAAAACATAATGTCGAGGCGCTGGATGCGCCGACGCTGTGTGCCAAAGCCGTTCCAGTGGCTAAATCCTGGGCTCCACATCCTGTCGTTTCGCGCTTTGCGGGGTTTGCGGCCCTGTTGGCAGAGCGCTCTTGGGTGCGTAACGCCCTGCTGACGGATGTGCGCGATGTGGTGTTCCAGAGCGATCCCTTCGGCTCTGAGATCGGCAATCTGGAGTTCTATGCCGAGTGTGACAGTCCGCTCGCCACCCACGACTTCAATATGAAATATCTGAAGGCGCTGGCGGGCGAGAGCTTTGCTGCCTCGGTGTCTTCCGATGCCTGTATCTGCGTGGGGACGGTGCTTGGCCCGCGTGAGGCTCTGATGCGGTTCTGCCGGCTTATTCTGATGCTGGGCGCAATCCCGCGTTCAGAGATCGGCGGGGCTTTCGGAGCGGATCAGGCCGCGTGCAATCTAGCGGTGCACCTTGGGTTGATCGAGGGGCAGGTCTTCCCGAACCATAGCCGTGTGGCGACGCTGGGGATGGTCGAGGGCGATGTGCTGAGTCTGGCGGACGGGGTGATCCATAACCCCGACGGAACGGCCAGTCCGGTGGTGCACCAGTATGATCGCCACCCCGAGCTGATGAAGGCCATGTGGGAGCGCTGGGCCAGCGATCTGGAACGCCGCGACCGCTGTCGTCCGCGTACGTTCGGTGACCGCATTGACCGCGCCAAACAGTCACTGAAGCGCAGGACGGTGGAGCTGCGCTGAAGGACGGCTTTGATTATTTAATCAACTGAACAATTATATTGACGGTGCGGGCTGACCGTGCGGCTATGGCGTCAGGAATGACGGCATCTATGTCGCGTGTGAGGGAGATCTGGACTGTGGCTCTGATTGAACTGGAATGGCGCGGGGATGTCGCCATTGTGCGGCTGAATGATCCATCGACGCTGAATGCGGTGTCGCTGGCCATGATGCAGGAACTGTCCGAGGCGCTGGACCAGATCGAGGGCAGGGCGCGGGCGATGGTCCTGACCGGAACCGGCAAGGGCTTTTGCTCGGGAGCCAATCTGGCGGGGGGCGGTCTGGATGGGATCGGCACGCCGGAATATGACGCGGGCAGCGGTCTGGAACAGCCGATCAATCCGCTGGTGCAGCGTCTGACCAAT
>JAEZHG010000185.1 GCA_023436945.1 Pseudomonadota bacterium
GGTTTTGTTCGCTCATGGGACCAGACCGGAAACTTGAAGGGATCAGCCGAGATTGGCGGGGGTCAGCCAGCCTTCATAGCTGGGACGGCCCGCAACATCGACCTGAAACACGGCGCAGGCCGCGGGCGGATAGCCGCCGCTGAAACGGTCGAGGATGGTGGGCGAGGCGGCGCTTTCGATCAGATAGTCGACGGCGAGCTGGTGGATGCCCGGATTGTGGGCCAGCACCAGAACGCAGCCGGCCTCTTCCTCGTTGATCTCGATCTCTTTGCGCAGGGTGTAGGCGTCGGTCTCATAGAGGTGTTCGAGGATGCGGACCTCTACATCTCCGAGGGCTTCCTGAACCTGTGCCCAAGTCTGCTGCGTGCGGACGGCGGCGCTGACCAGCGCCAGATCGGGGCGGAAACCGCGACGCGCTAGTTCCTGACCCATACGGGTCGCATCTTCGAGACCACGGGCCGAGAGGGGACGGTCAATGTCTTGACCACCCGCAGGGGGACGCGCTTCGGCTTCGGCGTGCCGCATCAGGATCAGTCTGTGCATGGGACGCCCCCATAATGGGGTTTGGCCGATTGGGCCAGAGCGGCCTCAGTCGAACGCGACTGAAGTGGGTGCTCGACACGCGCGCCAGACGGGGCAGGGGCCAACGCCGGACGTGGATCAATCGCCACCAGAGCGCCGCGCGGACGCGGGCGTGCCAGACTGCGGCGCGAGGCCTCCATCAGGATCATACCGGCCGTTCCGGGGAAGGCGATGCGGCCCGCCTGTTCGATCCCGTCGGCAAAGGGCAGCATGGGACGCCACGGCGGCACATAGAGTGCCTGAGACCACGCGGCAGGTTCCAGACCAGCCCCGCGCACCAGAACTTCCAACTGGCGGCGGCTGAAGGGGCGGCCATGGCCAAAGGGCGTGGCCTCGGTTCGGGCCCACAGACCGCCGCGTGCGGCCGTGGCGATAATCATACGGCCTGCGGGTGCCAGTGTGCGGGCGGCCTCGACCAACAGGCGCTGTGCGTCGTCGGCTTCCTCGATGGCGTGGACGATCAGGATGCGGTCGAACATGCCCGAGGCAAAAGGAAGATGACGGTCATCCACGAGCACGGAGCGGTTTCGCGTGCCGCTCATCCAGTGTTCCGCACCCTGTCCGCCCGGCATGGCGGCGATCACGCGGCGGGCGTCGCTGAAGCGGTCCAGCCACGGGGTGGCATAGCCCAGTCCCAGCACATCGCAATTGGCGGCGGTGCCCCATGCCTCGGTCAGGCGACTGGCCAACAGACGGCGCACCAGAGCGCCCGTGGGCTCTCCGTAAAAGGTTCTAAGCTCGTCAATGCTGCGTCGCATGACAACACTATAGGATGATGCGGGGGCAATCGGCTAGGATGACGATATGACGCTAGAAATCCGCCAGTTCCCGTGCCTCAACGACAACTATGGCTATCTGGTCCTCGATCAGGATAGCCGACAGGTTGCCGCCATCGATACGCCCGACGCCGACGCCATTCTGGCCGAGTTGGACAAGTCCGGCTGGGGGCATTTGGACCTGATCCTGAACACCCACTGGCACCCTGACCACACGGGCGGTAACGAGAAGCTGAAGGCTGAGACAGGCTGCCGGATTATCGGTTCGGAAGAGGTTCGCCGTGCCGCGCCTCTGGACGAGGTGGTGGCCGAGGGAAGCCGTATCTGGCTGGGAGAGACGGCCTTTGACGTGCTGGAAATGCCGGGCCACACACTGGACCACGTGGTGTTCCATGCGGTGTCAGAACGCGTCGCCTTTACCGGCGATGTGATCTTTGCGCTGGGCTGTGGCCGTCTGTTTGAGGGCACGCCGGAGCAGATGTGGAAGAGCCTGTCGCGCATTGCCCAGTGGGACGAGGCGACGACGCTTTATTGCGCCCATGAATACACCGCCTCCAACGCCCGCTTTGCGCTGAGCCTGTCGGATGATGCGGCGCTGAAAGCCCACTGCGACGAGATTTTTGCCAAGCGCGAAGGTGGCGAGCCGACGGTGCCGACCACAGTGGGCGTCGAGAAGCGCTTCAACCCGTTCCTGACCGCTGGATCGGTCGAGGAGTTCGCCCGTCGCCGCGCGGGCAAGGACAGTTTCGCGGGCTAGGCCGTAAGCGGTTTATTCTTCAGGGATGATCGCGCGGATGATACGGGCCGAGGAGGGGCGGCCCGCGATCCCGCGCGAGGGATCGACGACGATGCGAAGCTCGCCGCGCTGATAGGTCACCGAGGAGCGGGTGCCTTCAACGATGGTGATGACGCGCAGGCGCTCGATAAACGGCTCGGCGCTGGGCGAGCGGGCGATGCGGATGACCGTATCTGTCGCCACGATCAGGGCCTCGACGCACAGGGCCTCGGACTCATCGCCATAGAGGTTGATCTGGACCAGACGGCCCAGAGCGTCACTGATCAGGCCCGAGCGGCGGGTCATGAGGTTGAACAGCTGGACCGGACCCAGAGCTTGCGGCTCTAGGCTGGGGGCATTGCCGCCTGCGTTCGAGACAGGCGAGCCACCGGGGCTGCGCGACGAATAGAGGGTGATGCCGCCGCTGGCATTCACACGCAGAACCTGTTCGCCCGCATCGTTGCGGTAGATGGTGTCTCCACGCGGTGCCGAGGCTCCGCGCAGAACCCACGTCTCGTTCGAGCGGTCAAAGCGCAGCAGGGTCAGGTTGCCGGAACGGCCCAGCACAAATCCCTGTCCGGTCGCGGCGACATAGCGGCCCGGAGGGGGGCTGGTGCGTAGGACGGACTGGCTACGGATCTGGCGGCTGTATTCGACATTGCCGTTGGGGCGTTCCTGTGGCGTGGCGCGCTGGATGTCGGCACAGGCGTCTGTCGCACACAGGATCGGCACAATAATGATGCCGGCCATCAGGCAGCTCAGCAGAGGGCGCACAGAAACGGGCATCGGCGCGTTGAAGCTGCCAATGTGCAAAGCCGGTGGGTTCTCCACCAAATGCTTGGCGACCGTCATCATGCGAGAATAAGTCTACCTAAGCCGCGGCAGATTTTAGGCAAACGCTGTATCACCCGACGAGGTACTGCCCGCCGTTGAGCGAGAGTGTGCAGCCTGTGACATATCCGGCACGCTCGCCGGACAGCCATGCCACCATGTCGGCGATTTCCTCGCCCTTGCCGAGGCGACCGACCGGAATCTGCGCCACGATGCCTTCAAGCACCTTAGGGTCCATGGCATCGACCATATCGGTATCGATATAGCCCGGAGCGATACAGTTGACCGTCACACCCTTTCGGGCGTTTTCAAGCGCCAGCGCCTTGGTAAAGCCGATCATGCCAGCCTTTGCGGCGGAATAGTTGGCCTGACCGATCTGGCCCTTCTGGCCGTTGATCGAGGAGATGTTGACGATGCGGCCCCAGTTGCGCTCGCGCATGCCGTTGATGACCTGACGGGTCATGTTGAACACGGAGTCCATGTTCACACGGATCACATCTGACCACTGGTCGGGGGTCATCTTGTGAAAGAAGCCATCACGGGTGATGCCTGCGTTGTTCACCAGCACATCGACCGGGCCAAAGCGTTCCTCGACCTCGGCGACGGCGCGGGCGCAGTCCTCGAAAGAGCCGACATTGCCTTTGACGACCATTACGCCAAGCTCTTCGGCGGTCAGTCGTGCGGCCTCGTCATTGCCGGAATAGCCTGCGGCAACGTTGAAACCATCTTCCTTGAGACGCTGGACAATGGCCTTGCCAATGCCACGGGTGCCTCCGGTAACCAGTGCAGTACGCGCCACAGTCTGCCTCCCCATTCGGAATGCCGTTGATCCGGCACCGTCCTAAGGTCAAGACTTAGCGTCTGGAATGTGCGCTCGGCAAGCGTCGGATCGACACACGCCGCCTTCGTCTGTTGAACATGCCGTGATGAACGAGCGGTGTCAGACGAAGACAGAGAAGTTTTCGTAAATCCGAAGCTTAAGCTTAGTAGGCGAAGTCGCGGTAAAGGCGCGACAGGTCGCCGTTCCATGCGCCATGATAGAGTTCCAGCAGACGCTCGGCAGGGGTGATGCCGCTGTCTGCGATGTCTTCCAGTTCGGCCAGATAGCCGCGCTCGTCCACCATGCCAGCCGACAGGCGGTTGCGGTTCTTCAGGCCCTGGGAGGCGATGGCGACCATATCGACGGCGATGTCTCGGACAGTGCGGCCATTGACCTCGGCCTTTAGGCCAAGGCGGGTGACGTCAGAGCGCAGGCGCTCGTGATCCTCGATCGCCCAGTCCTTGCACAGGTCCCAAGCCGCAGCCAGCGACGGCGCGTCATAGAAGATGCCGGTCCACAGGGCGGGCAGGGCGCAGATGCGGCTCCACGGGCCACCGTCCGCACCGCGCATTTCGAGATACTGTTTCAGGCGAACTTCCGGGAACAGGGTCGTCAGGTGGTCGGCCCAGTCCTTGATATTGGCGCGCTCGCCCGGAAGGGCGTCCAGACCTTCGCTCATGAATGTGCGGAAGGATTGGCCCGACAGGTCGTGATAGGTGTCGCCGCGCTTGGCGAAATACATCGGGGTGTCGAGCGCATAATCGACGTAGCGCTCATAGCCGAAGCCGTCCTCGAACACGAAGCCCAGCATGCCGGTGCGGTCGGGGTCGGTGTCGGTCCAGACATTGGCGCGGGACGACAGGAAGCCGCTCGGCTTACCTTCGATAAAGGGGCTGTTGGCGAACAGGGCCGTGGCGATCGGTTGCAGCGCCAGAGAGGTGCGGAACTTCATCACCATGTCGGCTTCGTCTGCGAAGTCGAGATTGGCCTGAATGGTCGAGGTGCGCAGCATCATGTCGAGGCCCAGCTTGCCCTTTTTGGGCATATAGGCGCGCATGATGTTGTAGCGGCCCTTGGGCATGACCGGCACGTCTTCGCGTTTCCACATCGGATCGAAACCGACGCCGAGGAAGCCGATGCCGATCTGGTCGGCAACCTGCTTCACTTCCATCAGATGCTGGCCGGTCTCGTTGCAGATGTCGTGCATGGTCTGCAGCGGCGCGCCTGACAGTTCGAACTGGCCACCCGGCTCAAGGCTGACCGAGGCGGAGAAGCCCTCGGCGTTCTTGCGTTCCAGAGCGATGACATTGCCCGCCTCATAGACCGGAGCCCAGCCAAAGCGGGTCAGGCCGTCGAGCATGGCCTTGATGCCGTTGTCACCCTCATAGGCCGGACGGCGCAGGGTGGTACGGTCAAAGCCGAACTTCTCGTGCTCGGCACCCACACGCCATTGATCGGCGGGCTTTTCGCCACGGCTGATGGTTTCGATCAGCTGATCTTTGGTAAGCGGCGCGTAGTCAGCCATGTGTAACCCCATTTGTTACAGGCTAGATGATGCAGAGGCGCTGCGTTCACAAGCCCCTTTCAGAGCATCTTTAGGGGATTATCGTTCCCAATCTCCGACGGCCGATTGCCACAAGGTCATGGCGGCGATGGCGGCAGTGTCCGCGCGAAGGATGCGCGGGCCCAAGGAGACAGCGGTGGTGAAGGGCAGGGCGCGAAGCTGTTCACGCTCTTCGGGCGAGAAGCCGCCTTCCGGGCCGATCAGGATCGACCACGGAGCGGAAGGGTTCTGGGCGGCGGCTTTTTGCAGGGCCTCGAAGGCGGGAGCACCACCCGTCTCATCGCAGAACATCAGCAGACGGCCCTGCGGCCAGTTGGCGAGAATGTCGGCCAGTTTCTTGGATTCATGCACCACCGGCACGTCCAGTCGCTCGGACTGTTCGGCGGCTTCCTCGACAATGGCGTCGAGGCGGTCGAGGCGGATACGCTCGGCGTTGGTGCGCTGGGTGATGGTCAGTTGAACCGTGCGTGCACCCAGTTCGGTCGCCTTCTCCGCCACCGTCTCGACGCGGGCCTTTTTGATGCCTGAAAGGATCAGTTCGAGGTCAGGGCCGAACGCCTGCTCGCGGGTCTGTTCGACGCAGCGAAGGATGACGCCCTTCTTCAGCACCTCGATGATCTCGGCACGCCACTCGCCATGCTCGCCGTTGAACAGCAAGAGGGTGTCGCCCTGTTTCAGGCGCATGACCTGCGTCAGGTAACGGGACTGGTCAAGGGTCGGGGCCACGGCGTGGCCGTCAGCGAGGGGAGCGGTGACGTGAAGACGGATCATGCCGCCTGAATATCCCGCTTTGTCGGGGGAGGGAACACGGCCAAGGGCGCAGGCGTTCTGAAGCCATGTTTACGACCCTTGCTGTTGCGGCGCGTGACCGTCGTCGCCTTGCGGAAATCTCGGCAGTGGTCGGACGCTACGGGCTATCGGCTGTGCTGGCGAAGCTGGGCCTCGGGAGCAAGGGCGAGGACACTCAGCGTGCCGAACCTCTGGCCCGTCGTACCCGCATGGCGCTGGAGGCGCTGGGCCCCAGTTTCGTGAAGATGGGGCAGATACTGTCCACCCGTTCGGACCTGTTGCCGCCGGAGTGGATCGCCGAGTTCGAACAGCTTCAGAGCGGGGCGCCGACGCTGGATTTCGGCGTCCTGCGCCCACAGGTCGAGGCGGCGCTGGGGGCACCGCCCGAAGAGGTTTTTGCCCGTTTTGATCTGGAGCCTTTGGCGGCGGCCTCGATTGCACAGGTGCACCGCGCGGCGCTGCATGACGGGACCGAGGTGGTGGTCAAAATCCGCCGCCCGCGTATCCGCCACAGGGTCGAGGCGGACCTGCGCCTGATCGACGAGATCGCCCGCAAGGCTGAACAGTCCAGTGATGAGATCGCCCGCTACAAGCCGCGCGCCTTGGTGGCGCAATTGAGCGAGGCCATGCTGAGCGAGCTGGATTTCACCAGCGAGGGTCGCAATGTCGACCGCTTTGCCGCCGATTTCGCACGCAATCCCGATGTAGTGATCCCCAAGGTCTATTGGCAGTTCACCAGCGAGACGGTGCTGGTTCAGGACTATCTGGACGGGGTGCCGCCGACCGATGCCGCGCGTCTGGAGGAGGCAGGGATTGATCCGCACAGGCTGGCCAAGATCGGTGCCGAGGCGGTGCTTGATATGGTGCTGCTGAACGGTCGCTTCCATGCCGACCCGCATCCGGGGAACCTGCGCGGGATGGAGGGCAGCCGCGTCGGCCTGCTGGACTTTGGCATGATCGGCACGGTGACGCCGCGCCGCCGCAGCGAACTGATCGGTTTCGTTCAGGCGCTGGCGGGCAGTGACGGCGAGCGGATGGCAGAGGTTCTTGCGGACTGGACCGATGGCACCGATGTTCCGCGCCGCAGTCTGGTTCAGGGGGCAGAGCAACTGATCGCCCGCCACGGTCAGGGCGATATCGACCTGCCTGCCATTGTGGCAGACCTGATGGCGATGATGCGCCGCGAGCGGGTGGCCGCGCCGCCTGATCTGGTGCTGATTCTGAAGGCGCTCGTGACGATCGAGGGGGTACTGTCGCGGGTCGATCCGAACTTCGATCTGGTCAAGGCGATGAACGGGGCGTGGACGCGGGCCCTGTTCTCCAAACGCGATACCGAGGCGTTGAAGAACTGGGCCATCGGCACTCTGCTGGACCTGTCGGCGGTAGGGGATGATCTGCCGCGCATGATCCGTGCGGCTTCACGCAGGCTGACAGAAGACCGGCCAGAGCCAAAGCCTGACCCTGCGGCCAAGGCTCTGGCCAAGGCGGTCAAGGGGGCTGGGCGTCTGGTGGCGCTGTCCGTGCTGGCAGGGGCGGGGATAGTCGCCGCCGCGATCTGGTTCGGCCCTTAAGGCTTAAGGGGCCTCCAAGTGGGGCCAGCCC
>JAEZHG010000252.1 GCA_023436945.1 Pseudomonadota bacterium
AAAACGGTGCCGCGATCAATGTGATTACGGGCGATGCGCTGCTGGAGGAAAACTATCCGGCGGTTCATGCCGTGGGCCGTGCCGCGACCGAGGTGCGTGCACCGCGTGTGATCGAGATCGGCTGGAACCTCGACAAGACGGACTGGCCTCTGGTGGCGCTGGTCGGCAAGGGCGTGGTGTTCGATACAGGTGGTCTGGACCTGAAGCCTGCTGCGGGCATGCGCAATATGAAGAAGGACATGGGCGGATCGGCCCATGCGCTTTCGCTGGGCCGTCTTGTGATGCAGTCCGGCCTTAGGGTGCGTCTTGTGGTGCTGGTGGCGGCGGTTGAAAACGCTGTCTCGGCTGACAGCTTCCGCCCCGGTGACATTCTGTCGAGCCGCAAGGGGCTAACGATCGAGATCGGCAATACCGATGCCGAGGGCCGTCTGATCCTGTCGGATATTCTGACGCGCGCAGGCGAGCATAAGCCTGATCTGACGGTGGATTTTGCCACCCTGACCGGCGCGGCGCGTATCGCCTTGGGGCCGGAACTTCCGCCGCTCTATACCAGCGATGATGCATTGGCAGAGGGCGTGATCGCATCAGCCAAGACGGTCTCCGATCCTCTGTGGCGTATGCCGCTGTGGGACGGCTATGCCGCTTCGCTGGACAGCGAGATTGCCGATGTGCGCAATGATTCCGCGGCATGGGCGCAGGCAGGGTCGGTGACGGCGGGCCTGTTCCTGCAGAAGTTTGCACCCGAGACCGGATCGTGGGCTCACATGGATGTGTTTGCGTGGAACCCGCGCAATCGTCCGGGCTATCCCGAAGGCGGTGAAGCCCAGACTTTGCGGGCCTGGTTCCACTATCTGAGCGGTCGTTTCGGTACGGTTGGCTGATGGTTTTGCGGCGGTTCAGAAAAAATGAGCCGCCGCGTTAACATCCCCTTGGGGATCGGGTCGTAAAACTGTTCGTTCGTTTTTCAGCGTCCTCGACGAGTGTGCGTTTGACCCAAGGACTGGACCTACTGCCGACCGGCGACCTGCTGGTGCATGCCGACCTCGCCGAACAGGCGTTGGAAGGTCTGGTGCGTGCGCCGAAATATGTGCGCACCGATGCGGCCCATGCTGTCGTGCCAACCGCAGCTGTGACCGCCGAAGATGGTCGCATCGCGGGGCAGCTTCTGTTTGGCGAAGCCTTCGACATTCTGTTCCGCCGTGCAGGGCGTGCCTATGGCCGCACCCGTCGCGATGGTGTTGTGGGCTGGGTATCTGAAGAGCATCTGAAATCCGGCGCACAGAGCCCTGCCTATCGCGTGGCGGTTCTGGACGCGGACCTTCCCTTCAATGCGCTGGTTCAGGGCGATGAAGGTCTGGCAGCAGAACAACTGGTTCCTGCGGGCGAGTTTGAGGCGGATGTTGCTGCTGTGGCCGAGCGCTTCATGGGCGTGGCCTATCAGGCAGGCAGCCGTGGCTCGGTGGCCGTTGATGGTCTCGGCCTGATCCAGCAGGCACTGTTTGCCTGTGGTCTGGCGGCTCCGCGTCTGGCGTCGGAGCTGTCGCGTCAGGGGCGCGCTGTTGACGCAGCCGATATCCAGCGCGGCGATTTGGTCGTCTGGAGCTATCCCGAAAATACGCACGGTGGTCATGCCGCGCTGATACTTGACGGCCAACACCTTATCCACGCCAGTGAACTGGTGGGCTCGGTCGTGACCGAGCAACTGGCCGATGTGGCAGCGGGTCTTTCGGCGAAGGGCTATGCCGCGCCGGTGGTGCGACGCCTGACGCTCTGATCTTTCAAAGTATCGAACAAAAAAAGGGCGGCTCCTGTAAAGAGCCGCCCTTACTATTTTTGTATGCCCGAACCTTAGGCGGCCGGAGCCGCTTCGGTGCCGGTCGCTGCGGCATCGGTAGCCGCTGCGGCAGCGTCGGTCTCGGTGGCGGCTGCATCGGTAGCAGCAGCGTCTTCAGCGGTTGCCGCATCAGCAGCACCTGGCTGGCGCGCGGGGTCCGGAGCAGGGATGGCAAAGCCAGCCGAGCCGTTGCTGCGCAGCCAAGCGATCAGGTTGATGCGGGTCTGCTCGTCACGGATGCCGGCAAACGACATCTTGGTACCCGGTACATAGCGGCCCGGAGCAGTCAGGAACTTGTCCAGCTCGTCGTAGCCCCAAGTCGGTGCCTCGGCCTTATGCTTGGCCATGGCGTCCGAATAGGCAAAGCCACCGGCATGCATTACCGGACCACCAACGATAGCATACAGGTTCGGACCCGTACCTGTCGCACCACCAGAGTTTGCCGTGTGGCAGGCTTGGCAGCGGGCAAATGCAGCTTCACCGGCAGCCAGATCGGCAGCGGGAAGGACTGTGCCCCAGTCAATCGGCAGTACGGCCTCGGCTCCGCCAGCGGCCTCTTCCGGCACGTCGACGAAATAGCCCATCTTTTCTGGCGCTTTGGTGGTATACACCGCGCTAGAAACCTGCTGGACCACCAGGATCGCAAAAGCGGTGCCGAGGCACGCGCCCATAATCTTGTTCCACTTCAGATCGCCGCTCATGCGCGTCGTCGCATCCCATATCTATTATGCGCCCACCCGCATACCGGCGGTCAGGCAGACTTGCTTGCGTGGCAGTCTCTTACACGGTAGCGCCACCTTATCAACCTAGCGAAAGCACTGTTAGCTGTATCTGGACAAATTCAAGACATGAATCCCCTGATTTTGATCCCCGCCCGCCTCGCTGCGACCCGTTTGCCGAATAAACCGCTGGCAGACATCGGTGGTAAGCCGATGATTGTCCGCGCCTATGAGCAAGCCAAGCTGTCCGGTTTTCGCGTTGCGGTAGCGGCGGGCGATGCCGAAATCGTTGAAGCTGTGAAAGCTGTCGGTGGCGAAGCGGTTTTGACCGATCCGAACCTGCCGAGCGGTTCGGACCGTATCCGCGTGGCGGCCGATCTGATTGATCCGCAGGGCGAGCATGATGTCATCATCAATGTTCAGGGCGATATGCCATTCGCTTCGCCTGATCTGGCCAAGCTTTGTGCGGCCCTGATCGCGTCCAATCCTGATTGCGACATCGCCACTTTGATCGGTAGCGAGAAGGACGAAAGCGAACGCACCAACCCCGACGTTGTGAAAGCCGTTATGGCTATCGACGAAACGGGCCGTGCGGGCCGCGCTCTCTATTTCACCCGCTCGCACCTCTATGGCGAAGGTCCGGTTTGGCACCACGTCGGCGTCTATGGCTATCGCCGCGATGCCCTGAACCGTTTCTGTGCGGCCTCTCCGTCGCCGCTCGAGAAGCGCGAGAAGCTGGAGCAACTGCGCGCCCTCGAAATGGGTATGCAGATCTGGGCTGCTGTCATCGACGAGGCTCCGATCTCGGTCGACAACGCCGAAGACCTCGAAGCGGCTCGCGCCTACGCCGCCTCTCTCTAAGAGGCGGCTTCAGTGCTTTCATAGGCCCATGCCTTGATCAGGCTGTGGGCGATGGCATAGGCGGGCGGGCAGAAGATGCTCGGATGTGTGCCTTCCAGTGCGGCCCGCGCTTCAGCGCGGGTCAGCCACACGACCGCTTCAAGCTCGGTCTGGTCGGGGCGGGCATTGTTGTCTGTGACCTCGGCGATCAGGCCGATCATAAGCTGTGCCGGGAAGGGCCAGGGCTGGCTGGAGTGATAGCGAACCTTGGTGACGGTTAGGCCCGCTTCTTCATGAACTTCGCGTGCACAGGCCTCCTCGATGGCCTCGCCCGGTTCCATAAAGCCCGCCAGTGCCGAGTGACGACCTGTCGGCCATTGCGGCTGGCGCCCCAATAGGCACATGGGTTCATCACCGCCGTTATAGACCGGCAGCATGATGGTGACGGGATCGACGCGCGGGAAATGCTCGGTCCCACATGCATTACAGATGCGCCGCCATCCGCCCGAAGCCTGATCGGTGGCCTTGCCGCAGGCCGAGCAGAAGCCGTTACGGCGACGCCAGTCGAACAGACCCTTTGCCCCGCCTGCCATAGAGGCTTCGCTGGCAGGTAGCACCTCGGCGGCCTCGCGCATTTCGATAAAGCGGCCAAGACCGGCGACGGGGCCGTGTGTGGGATCAATCGATCCCTCGAACTCGATGGCGTAGGCGGGAACCTCTTTCCAGAGGCCCAGAAAAAGATCGCGGTCCTTCACCATATCCAGTGCGTGCTGCATCGACAGCCACACAAGGCGCTCGCCCTCGCCGTGGGGTTCGACGAGCGGGCGACCTTCCCACATGACCATGGCCATGGCGTCGGGATGCTCGCGCTGGGCTGACAACCATGAGGCGTCGTTGCGAAGATCGCCGGAACGATCGAGCGGATTACCGGAAAAGGCGTTCTGAAAAACCATGTCGTACATATAGACCGACCGCATCGTTCGCGGGAGGGCATCAAAGGACTTGATTTGAAAGTCATCTGCGGCCATATCCCGCTACGGAGATCGCGGGCGAAGGCTTCGCCAATCTGGTCAGGGCCGGAAGGCAGCAGCCACAACGAATTCACCTTCGGGTCGTGCGGTCTCCACCCTTTGTCGGCTCTGCCGTTTCAACGTCCGCCTTGCCGGACGTTTTTTTATGCCTGCGATTACGCTCTTTGACGGAACCCTCAGGCATGGCGGTTCGCTTTCAATGTCCTTAGACACTGAAAAGGACTGCAGTC
>JAEZHG010000312.1 GCA_023436945.1 Pseudomonadota bacterium
CGGCTGGACAGGTCGTCCTCGGTCACCGCCGGGGCGCCGCCCAGGCATTCAGTGTCGTTCTGGCCAGTCATCTCCAGATGGCCGCCGCCAGGGTGGACGCCCTCGGCCTCGGCCACGTCGATGAAGCCACGCACTTCGCCCATGATGCGGTCGAACGGGCGGGTCTTGTAACCGTTGGCGGCCTTAAGGGTGTTGCCGTGCATCGGGTCGATAGACCAGATCACGCGCTTGCCCTCGGCCTTAACCGCACGCATCAGAGCGGGCAGGCGATCGCCGACCTTGTCGTGGCCAAAGCGACCGATCAGGGTCAGGCGGCCCGGCGTATTGTTCGGGTTCAGGGCGTCTATGAGCGGCAGAAGGTCGTCCGCCGTCATGGTCGGGCCACACTTCACGCCGATGGGGTTCGAGATGCCCTTCATGAACTCGACGTGGGCACCGTCCAGCTGGCGGGTGCGCTCGCCGATCCACAGCATATGGGCCGAGGTGTCGAACCATTCGCCTGAACCGCTATCGATACGGGTCATGGCCTGCTCAAGATTGAGCAGAAGCGCTTCGTGGCTGGTGAAGACCTCAACGCGCGACAGGTCCGGATGGGTTTCCGGCGTCACGCCCACGGCTTCCATGAAGGCCAGCGCTTCGGTGATCTTGTCGGCCAGTTCGCGGTAGGCACCACCTGCGCCGTTATCGGCGAAGCCGAGCGTCCAGCGGTGGATATTGTGCAGATCGGCATAGCCGCCGCCGGCGAAAGCGCGCAGCAGGTTCAGCGTCGCAGACGACTGGTGATAGGCTTTAAGCAGGCGTTGCGGATCGGGCAGGCGCTCATCCGGCGTGAAGCCCATACCGTTGATGATATCGCCACGGTAGGACGGCAGCTCTACGCCACCGATTTCCTCGACGGGCGAGGAGCGCGGCTTGGCAAACTGGCCCGCGATACGTCCCACCTTTACAACGGGTTTGCGGCCCGCGAAGGTCAGGACGACCGCCATCTGAAGGATCAGGCGGAAGGTATCGCGGATGTTGTCCGCCGAAAATTCTTTAAAGCTTTCAGCGCAGTCCCCGCCTTGCAGAAGGATAGCGTTACCCGCTTCTACCTGTGCAAGGTGGCTGGTCAGACGGCGTGCCTCGCCCGCAAAGACAAGCGGGGGCATGGCGCGCAATTCGTCTTCAACGCGAGCCAGCTCGGCTGCGTCAGGATAGTCCGCCGGCATATGCAGGGCGGGCATTTGTCTCCAGGAATCTGGGGTCCAGCGCTTAGTCATTTCTCTAGAATAAGCGTTTCGCCTGTCTAGAACAATGAATTTGCCCAAAATTGTGCGCTGCAAAGAAAAGAGCCGCCCGTGAAGGCGGCTCAAATCTGGTTACACATCCAAATCGGCTTGAGCGAACTGGGCATTTTCCTGAATAAACTGGTATCGGGCCTCGGCCTTGCGGCCCATCAGGCGTTCGACCAGATCCTCGATTTCCTCTTCGCTTTCAGGCAGAGCCACGCGGGCGAGGGTGCGTTTCTTGGGATCCATGGTCGTCTCTTTAAGCTGGGACGCCATCATTTCACCCAGACCCTTGAAGCGTCCGATCTCGAACTTCTTGCCCTTGAAAACGGTGGCCAGAAGTTCGTCACGGTGGGCATCGTCGCGGGCGTATTCGGACAGAGGACCTGCGGAGATACGATAAAGCGGCGGAAGCGCCATATAGAGACGGCCCTGACGGATCAGGTCCGGCATTGAGCGGTAGAAGAAGGTGATCAGCAGCGCTGCAATGTGCGCACCGTCCACGTCGGCGTCGGTCATGATGACGATACGCTCATAGCGCAGGTCATCGACGCTGAATCTGGTTCCGGCCTGAACGCCGAGAGCCAGCATCAGGTCGGTCAGTTCGACGTTGGCACGCAGCTTGTCTGCCGTAGCCGAGGCCACGTTCAGGATCTTGCCGCGCAGGGGCAGGATGGCCTGGGTGGTACGGTCACGCGCTTGTTTGGCGGAACCACCTGCCGAGTCACCTTCCACGATGAACAGCTCGGTACCTTGTGCGGCCTGACGCGAACAGTCGGCCAGCTTACCCGGAAGGCGCAGTTTGCGGGTGGCCGCAGCGCGCTGGACTTCCTTGTCCTTGCGACGGCGCAGACGGTCCTCGGCGCGGTCGATGACGAAGTTCAGCAGGGTGCTGGCTTGTTTCGGGCTTTCGGTCAGCCAGTGATCGAACGGGTCGCGCAGCAGTTGCTCGGCCAGTTTCGCACCTTCCGGCGAGGACAGACGGTCTTTGGTCTGGCCCTGGAATTCCGGATTACGGATGAAGATCGAGATCAGCGCACCTGCATTGGCGATCACGTCCTCGGCCGTGATCTGGGTGGCGCGTTTCTCGTTCGTCAGTTCACCATAGGCCTTCAGGCCCTTGACCAGAGCGGCGCGGAAACCCGCTTCGTGGGTGCCGCCGTCAGGGGTCGAAACCGTATTACAGTAGGAGGCGACGAAGCTGTCACTGTCACCGAAGCCGATGGGCGACCATGTGACGGCCCATTCCAACGCGCCCGCTTCGCCCTTGCGCTCTACGCGGCCAGCAAAGACGGGGGTGACGGTCTCGATCTCGCCTACGCGCTCGGCAAGGGCGTCGGCCAGACCTCCGGGGAAGTGCAGGGTGGCTTCGGTCGGGGTTTGGTCCGTGATGCGTTCAGCCGCACAGGTCCATTTGATCTCTACGCCCCGGAACAGATAGGCCTTGGCGCGGGCCATGCGGAACAGGCGAGCGGGCTTGAAAGCCGCGCCTGCGCCGAAAATCTCTTCATCCGGTTTGAAGCGGATGCGGGTGCCTTTTTTCTTCGACGGGCCAACTTGCTGAATCGGGCCGAGAACGTGGCCGCGGCTGAACGACTGGCGCCATTCAAAGCCGTCACGCCAGACGGTGACGTCGAGGTTGGTCGAAAGGGCGTTCACGACCGAAACACCCACGCCGTGCAGACCGCCCGACGTCTCATAGGCCTTGCCCGAGAATTTGCCGCCCGAGTGCAGCACCGTCATGACGACTTCCAGCGCCGACTTGCCCGGATGTTTCGGGTGGGGATCGACGGGTATGCCGCGACCGTCATCCTGAACCGACAGATAGCCGTCGGCATCCAGATCGACCTTGATCAGCTTCGCGTGCTTGGCGACGGCTTCGTCCATCGCGTTGTCGAGCACTTCGGCGAAAAGGTGGTGCAGCGCGCGCTCGTCGGTGCCGCCGATGTACATACCGGGGCGCTTACGAACGGGCTCAAGACCTTCCAGAACCTCGATGGACTCAGCCGAATAACCGGTAGCTTGCGCAGCGCTGGTCGCGGCTGCGGATGCAGGGGCAGCGACAGGAGCCTTGGGTGCCGGAGCCGTCGGCGCGGCAGGAGCAGGCGCAGCGGCCTTCACTTCAACCGGAGCTTCCTTTTTCGGCTCGGGCTTGGGCTCGGGCTGGTCGTCATTCAACTGGGAAAAAAGGTCCATCAGGTCAGTCTGCGGCGATTCGGAACGAGGTCACCTAGGACGATAAGCCAAGGGGCGCAAGCGGGGGTGGATTATTGGTCCACAACGGTGGGAAAGCGTGCGCTTCAACACCTCCATGCGTCCGCAACCGACGCATCGCAAGCCGTAAGGGCGATCAAGCCGTTATGCGACCATCCGGAATGGTAAGACCTCGGTCAAAGGCGCGGGCCAGAATGGCGATGCACAGCACCCATGGCAGGTTCTGTGCGGTCATCACCACGCTCTCGGATAGGCTGAGCAGGATGAACACCGCCAGATAGGCCAGCGACCACCAACCTTCACCGCGACCCAGAGTGCCGATGCGGACAAGGTGTGCGATCAGGGCGATGCCCAGCGCTGTGCCGCAAACCACGATCCCCACCCAGCCAAGCTCAAGCCTAAGGTCCAGCCAACCGTGGTGGGCGGATGGCACCTCCCACTGGGTCGAGTTGCGCACCCATGATGCGGGCAATGAACCTTCGCCCCAGAAGGCGTTGTAACCATAACCCAGCAGGGGGCGCTCATTGGCGGCTCGCACAACCGCATCCCAGATGTCGGTGCGGCCAGTGAGGGTAGGGTCTTTGCCAATGAGCGACAGTAGGAAGGCGGATTCCTGTGTCCATATCCACCAGAACAGGCCCGCAAACACCACTGCCAACCAGACGGCGATGATGCTCAGCACCGCGCCACCTCTGGTCAGGGTGGTGATGAAAAACACGATGCCGACGCCAAGCATCAGGCAGACCAGTGAGGTTTTGGATGCCGTTGCCAGAACCAGCAGGGTGCAGATGGCAAGGCTGGCGATGGCCAGTTTGCGGCGCAATTTGTCGGCGACCATCCATGCGGCGGCGCTGGTGCCCCCTGCGGCCATGACCAGACCCATCTGGTTCTTTTCATACCAGACACCACGCCACAGGCCGTCGTTCACGCCATGGTGGATGCCGATGTGGGGCAGGGCGATGACGAAAACGACAGACAGCGCCCCCATCCACAACGAGGCCATGGACAGAAGGCGAGGAAGTTCAAATCCCCGATAGCGCGCACCTAGATAGACGGCGAAGGCGCTGTTTATCGTCAGGGCGATGAAGCGGCGCTGGGAGACCTGCGGATCAATCGACCAATAGGTCGAGGCCAGCGCCAGAAAGCTCATGGCGGCGACCAGAACCAGTGCGGGCCAGACCCGCAAAACATCACGCCACCGCAACAGGCACAGACCTGCCGTCAGCGCATAGCTAGGCAGCCAGAACAGGCGCAGGACCGGATTTTCACCCTGATTGGGTGCCAGCACCGGCCCGATAATCGCGCCCGTCAGCATAATCAGCACATAGGTCGCGCAGAGTTGCTCCCACAGGGGAATAGCAGCGCTTCGCTCTTTCAGACTTGCCGATGTTATTGCCGGAGTGGTCACAAGCGATGATTTGATCGAACGGAGTTAAATAAGGGTGGCAGTCAGGCCTTTTCGACGAAGCTGTCGATGACCTTCTTCTCGCCGGCCTTTTCGAAGTCCACGATCAACTTGTTGCCGTCGATGGCTTTGACTGCGCCATAACCGAACTTCTGGTGGAAGACGCGGTCGCCGCGTGACCAGTCGCCGGAAGGTTTGGCGACCGAGGCAACGACGCGGGCCTTGCCTTCGATCACGGCCTTGCGGGCGGGTTGGGCAAAGCGGTTGCTGGCGGCGGTGTTGCCGCCATGCAGGTTCGCGCCAAAGCCCGTGTCGCCATAGATGGCCTTGTTGTTATTGGCCTGTGCGCGCTTCCAGCCGGGGGTATTGTGGCTGGAGGTGAAGCTGGTCTCATCCCAGCGGCTGGCCGGTCGGGCGTTGGCGGTCGGGCTGTAATAGCCGGTGTCAGATTGCGGCTCGACGTGTTCGATCGGCAGTTCGTCGACGAAGCGGCTGGGCAGTTGCGTCGTCCAGCGACCATAGACCATGCGGTTGGCGGCAAAACTGATGCGGGCGTCGCGCTTGGCACGGGTCACGCCGACGTAGGCCAGACGACGCTCTTCCTCGAGGCCCTTCAGGCCCTTTTCGTCGATGCTGCGCTGGCTCGGGAATACGCCTTCTTCCCAGCCGGGCAGGAAGACCAGCGGGAACTCCAGACCCTTGGCCCCGTGCAGGGTCATGATCTGGACGGCACCGTCGCTGCTTTCCTCGTCGGCGTTGCGCTCAAGGTCCATGACCAGCGAGACGTGCTCCAGATAGGACTGGAGGTTGTCGAACTGTTGCATCGACTGCACCAGTTCCTTGAGGTTATCGAGGCGCGTCTGGCCGCTGGTGCGGTCAGCCTTCTGCATGTCGGTATAGCCGCTCTCGTCGAGAACGGTTTCCATGACCTGCCAGTGCGGGGTGCCGGATTTCAGCAGGTCGCGCCAGCGGTCGAGGTCGCGCACGAAGTTGGTCAGCGGCGTGCGGGTGCGGCCCGGCAGTTCGCCGGTGGTCATCAGGTGACGCACGATCTGCATGGCCGAAACGCCATTCTCGCGGCCCATGTGCAGAATCTTGGACACCGAGGTGTCGCCCACGCCGCGCTTGGGCACATTGACGATGCGCTCGAAGGCCAAATCGTCATTCTCGGATTGCAGCAGGCGTAAGTATGCGTGGGCGTCACGGATTTCCGCACGCTCAAAGAAGCGCGGGCCGCCGATGACCTTGTAGGGGATTGCCAGCATGACGAAGCGCTCTTCAAACGCCCGCATCTGGAACGAGGCACGCACCAGAACAGCGATGTCGCGATAAGGGATGCCGCGACGGCGGGCGTCCTCGACCTCTTCAGCGATCATGCGGGCTTCGGCGTCACCGTCCCAGAAGCCGCGCACGCGAACCTTGTCGCCGCTTTCGTCCTCGGTCCAAAGCTGTTTGCCGAGGCGTTCCTTATTGGCCGCGATCAGTGCGCCAGCGGCACCGAGGATATGCACCGTCGAGCGATAGTTCTGCTCCAGACGGATGACCTTGGCACCGGGGAAGTCCTTCTCGAAGCGAAGGATGTTGTCCACCTCTGCGCCGCGCCAGCCATAGATGGACTGGTCGTCATCGCCCACGCAGCAGACATTGCCCGTCGATGAGGTCAGCAGACGCAGCCACAGGTACTGGGCAACGTTGGTGTCCTGATATTCGTCGACGAGGATGTATTTGAAACGCTGCCGGTAGGTCTCGAGCACGTCGGCGTGCGTGCGGAAAATGACCAGCATGTGCAGCAAAAGGTCGCCGAAATCGCACGCGTTCAGCGTCTTGAGCCGCTCCTGATAGGCGGCATAGATCTCGCGCCCGCGGCCAGGGCCGAAGCTTTCCGCTTCACCCGCGTCGACCTGGGC
>JAEZHG010000126.1 GCA_023436945.1 Pseudomonadota bacterium
GCCCCACCCTGCCCTTGCCGTCGCGCAGCACAAAGACATGGCCCAAGCGGTGCGGGCGCTCGGCCTTCTTGGCCTTGCGCGGATAGGATTGTGGCTCGCCTTCCTTAAAGGCGTCACAACCGAACGACAGCGGGCATTGCTCGCACAGGGGCGACTTCGGGCGGCACACCCGCGCGCCCAAATCCATCAGGGCTTGCGGCCAGTCGGACGGCCGATGGTCGCTGACAAACAGCCCCGCCAGACGTTTCAGTTCCGGCCTCGCGGCAGGCACCTCGTCCCTCACCGCGAACAGGCGGCTCATCACCCGCTCGACATTACCGTCCACCACATTGGCCGGACGCCCAAAGGCAATCGCCGCGACCGCCGCAGCCGTATAGGCCCCAACGCCTTTCAGCTTCAGCAGCGCCTCTTCGGTATCGGGGAACACGCCGCCGTAATCCTCGGCCACCATTCGCGCACAGGCCAGCAGGTTGCGGGCGCGGGCGTAATAGCCAAGCCCTGCCCATGCCGCCATCACATCGGCATCCTCTGCCGCGGCCAGATCGCTGACCGTCGGCCAGCGCTCGGTGAAGGCATGGAAATAGGGAGCCGCATGGACCGTCGTGGTCTGTTGCAGCATGACTTCCGACAACCACACGCGATAGGGATCGGTGCGCGTTTTCTCGCCCGGTTCGGTGCGCCATGGCAGCGAACGGGCGTTGGCATCATACCAGTCCAGCAAGGCCGCACGCAGGGCCGCAATCTCGGAAGCCTTCATAGGCTGTCCATAGCGGCTTTATTCGTCACAAACAGCCCGTCATCCATCGGCAAAAGCGTAACTTTCGCCTATAGTATCCCTATGCGTCGCAGAACCCTGCCCACTGAAGAAGAAGCCCGCCAGATTTTGGCTCAGCGCCGCACGCGCCCGACCTTCCGGCCACCGCCGATGGCCAGCCGCTCGCTTGCGCCCTTCATCAAGAAACTGGACGAACAATTTGGCCGTGGTCACTCCGCGATGGAGGCCCGCTGGGTCGAGATTGTCGGAGACCGTCTGGCCCGCGTCTGCCGCCCGATCAAGCTGATCAAAGGGCGCGGCAATGCGGGCGGCGTTCTGGAACTTCGCGTCGTTGGTCCCGCTGCCCTTTTGGTGCAGCACCAGACGCAGGACATCATCGACCGCGTGAACCTGTTCCTCGGCTCAAAGGCTGTGGAAAAACTGCGCATCTCGCAAGGTCCGGTAAAGCCGCTTCCGGCCAGTGCGACAGGCACGGCAAAGTCGCGCCAACGCCCTTCCCTGCCGCCCATGGCACCGGCTGCACAGGCCGAACTCAACGCCTCGCTTGAGGGCGTGCCGGACAGGCTGAAGGCCGCCTTGATGAAGCTGGGCCGTGCCGCCGCCGCCCGAAGTGAAGAACAGGGTGACGATCCGTTGCGTTAACTGGCCCCGCTGCCCGTTGACAAAGGGCCAAGGCTCTGTTTGCCGTAACCCTACACTGCGACTTTTGTCTGTGGCCTCAAGGCCAGCGGCAAATCCGCTTCTCTTTTGAGTTCAACCACCGAGGACTGCCCCAATGGCTCCTAGCTTCAAATTCTCGGCCATGAGCCGTCGCGCTGCTCTCACTGCCGCCGCTCTGGCCGCCATGGCCACGGTTGCTGGTTGCTCGCCGAAGGGCGCTGCCGTCGTCGAGGGCGACATGGCCAAGGGCGCACCGGAAGGTGCCAAGGTCACCGTGGTTGAATATGCCTCGGTCACCTGCGGCGCTTGCGCGGCCTGGAACGAGCAAATCTGGCCAGAGTTCAAGACCAAATACGTGGACACCAACAAGGTCCGCTTCGTCTTCCGCGAATTCCCGACCCCTCCGGCCGATATCGCCGCTGCTGGCTTCCTGATCGCCCGCTGCGCCGGTGAAGACAAATATTTCGACGTGATCCACGACATCATGGCCTCGCAACGCGAGTGGCAGGCTGGCGTCGCGCCGCGCACCTCGCTGTATCGCATCGGTCAGGCTGCTGGCCTGTCGACCGAACAGATCGACACCTGCGTTCGTGACAAGGACGCCATCGCCGCCATGGAGAAACGCATCCAGGCCGGTGTGGCTGCTGGCGTCGCCGGCACCCCGACCTTCATGGTCAATGGCGTGAAGGTCAACGATCCGACGCTGGCCGGCCTGTCGGCTGTGATCGACGCAGAACTGGCCAAGTAAGGAACGGATGATGGTTGGGCGTATCGTATTGGCCGCTGTTGCGGCCGTGATGACCAGCGTGGTGCCGATGTCGGCCATGGCTTCTGAAGCCTCGCCGACCACGAACCCGCTGGCCCACCGTAGCTCGGCTCAGGCCACTGCGCCGTCGGTTGCCGCCTCCATGGCCACCGACCGTGTTCTGGGTCGTGCCGATGCGCCCATCACCATCATCGAATATGCCAGCTTCACCTGCTCGCACTGCGCCGTGTTCAACAACGAAGTGCTGCCGGAACTGAAGACGCGCTATATCGACACCGGCAAGGCCAAGCTGATCTTCCGCGATCTGCCGACCGCGCCGGTTCAGGTTTCAGTGTCGCTGGCGGCGCTTGCGCGCTGCGCGGCACCGGGCCGTTTCTTTGATGTGACCGAACATCTTATGAGCGGTCAGGAAGCAGCCTTCCGCACCAGCAATCTGGAAAACTGGATGCGCGGTGCCATTTCTGTGTCTGGCCGCACCGAGGCCCAGCTCATGGAATGCATGAACACCCAGACCATGCGCGACACGCTGAATGCCGACATTCAGGCCGCGTCCAATTCGGGCATCAACGGCACCCCGACCCTGTTCGTGAACGGCAAGCACGTTGCCAATCCGAACCTTGAGGGCATGGTCGCCGCGATCACCCCGCTGCTGCCCTAAAAAGCCTGCCGATGCATTTCCAGCGCCTCAGGCTTGCAGGATTCAAATCCTTTGTGGATCCGGCCGAGGTGCAAATCGAGCCGGGACTGACGGGCATCGTCGGTCCCAATGGCTGTGGTAAATCGAACGTTCTGGAAAGCCTGCGCTGGGTGATGGGCGCGAACTCCGCCAAGGCCATGCGGGGTCAGGGCATGGAGGACGTGATCTTTGCGGGTGCCGCAGGCCGCCCGCCACGTAACTATGCCGAGGTGACCCTTACGGTCGACAACAGCGACCACAAGGCACCGCAGCCCTTTACCGATCAGGACACACTCGAAGTCTCTCGCAAGATCGAGCGCGGGCGTGGCTCGACCTATCGCATCAATGGCAAGGAAGTGCGGGCGCGTGACGTCCAGCTTCTGTTTGCCGATGCCTCGACGGGGGCGAACTCTCCGGCGCTGGTACGTCAGGGCCAGATTTCCGAACTGATCGCGGCCAAGCCCCAAAACCGCCGCCGCATCCTTGAAGAAGCAGGCGGTGTTGCGGGGCTACATACCCGTCGTCACGAAGCTGAACTGCGCCTCAAAGCCGCAGAGACCAATCTCGACCGCCTCGACGATATCGGCAAGGAGCTGGAAAGCACCCTTAACCGCCTGAAGCGCGAAGCCCGTCAGGCCGAGAAATACAAGAAGATCAGCGCCGAAATCCGCGCCCTTCAGGCGGCTCTGCTCTATGTGCGCTGGTCCGACGCCAAACAGGCGCAGGAAGCCGCCCGCGCCGAACTGCGCGAGGCCGAAAAGGCCGTGGCCGAAACCGCGACGGCTGCGGCTGCCGCCCAGACCGCTGCACTGGCCGCTCAGGAAGCGATGAAGCCCGCGCGCGAGGAAGACGCTGTCGCCAGCGCTCTGCTTCACCGCGCCACGCTGGAACGCGATCGTCTGGACATGGCCGAACAGGCCGCCCGCGCCGAGGTTGATCGCCTGAAAGCCGAGGTGGCGCGCATCGCCTCCGATATCGAGCGCGAAGGCCGGATGGCCGCCGATGCCCAAAAGGAACTGGACCGGATCGAAAACGATCTGGCCCGTCTGAAGGCCGAAATCGCCGCGGCTCCCGAGCGCGGACCGGAACTGGACCGCGCCGTCGCCCAGACCGAGGATGCCCGCAAACAGGCCGATGCCGAGGTCGAACGACTGGCGGGCACTCTCGCCGCCGTCGAGGCCCGCGCCAATGCCGAAACCGCCCGCAA
This sequence comes from Pseudomonadota bacterium, assembly GCA_023436945.1. GTDB lineage: Bacteria > Pseudomonadota > Alphaproteobacteria > Caulobacterales > Caulobacteraceae > Brevundimonas. Next base: position 4,085 of record JAEZHG010000126.1, read on the forward strand.
GCGCGATGCGGAGGCGCGTCTTAGTCGCGTAACTGCCCAGCGCGATCAGGCCAAGCGCGAGCGCGAAGCCCTCGGCCCGCTGGAAACGCCCGAGATTGCGGCTGCCGAAACGGCGCTGGCCAATGCACAGGCCGAACTGCAAGCCGCCCGCGATGCGGTCGAGGCCGCAGAGACCGCCCGCGCCGATGCCGCCCGCGCCGAGCAAGACGCCCGAACCACCGCCCGCGAGCTTGAGGACCGTCTGGGCCGTCTGCAAACCGAGGCACGCGGTCTGGCGCAGCTTCTGGTTCAGGGCAAACGCCAGCACGCCCCTGCCCTCGACAAGGTTTCGGCCAATAAGGGTTATGAGGCCGCGCTGGCTGCGGCACTGGGCGATGATCTGGATGCGGCGCTCGACAAGGCCGCGCCTGCCCACTGGGCCGGAGCCGATGCCGCGCCGCATAGCTGGCCGGACGGCGTAGAACCGCTGTCGGCCCATGTGAACGCGCCCGAACAACTGGCCGCGCGTCTGGCCTTCTGTGGTGTTGCGCCCAAGGATAAGGTGGCGGAACTGGCCCGCAGCCTGCCGCGCGGCGCGCGTCTGGTGACCAAGGAAGGCGACCTTTACCGCTGGGACGGTTTCGTCAGCCGCGCCGAGGCTCCGCGCCCCGCCGCAGTTCGTCTTGCACAGCGCACCCGCCATACGGAGTTGGAAGCCGAGATCGACGCTGGACGCCCCGCGCTGGAAGCCGCACAGGCGGCTATGCGGGCCGCCACCGATGCCTTCCGTGCGGCTGAGGATAACGTCAAACAGGCCCGTACTCGCCCCTTCGGTCTGGACAAGGCCGTAACAGGTGCGCGTGACCGCTTGGAGCACCTACGCCGCGAGCAGACCCGCAAGGAAGCCCGCGCCCAGTCCCTTGATGAAACCGTTGCCCGTCTGGAAGCCGAAACCGCAGAGGCACAGGCCGCCTATGACGCTGCCCAGAATGTCGAGGAACCGTCCGAGACCATCGCCACCCTGCGCGGTGAACTGAACGCCGCCCGCGCCGCTGCCGACAACGCCCGCCAAGCCGCCCAGAATGCCCGTTCGCGCCGTGACGAGGAACTGCGCGACCGACAGCAGCGCGAGCAGCGTCTCGGCAGCCTGACCCGCGCCCATGAAAGCTGGGTCGTGCGGTCCAAGGACTCAACGGGCCGCATCAAGACGCTGGAAAAGGACGCCGAAAAGGCCTCCGTCCAACTGAAGAAAGCCGAGGAAGCGCCAAAGGGCTTTGCCGAGCAACGCAGCAAGCTGATGGACACGCTGATCGAGGCGGAAAACCGCAAGAAGGCCGCGACCGACGCCCTGCAACAGGCCGAGTTCGACGCCGCCGAGGCCGACCGCGCCGCCCGTGCCGCCGAGACCACGGCAGGTCAGGCCCGCGAGGCCCGCGCCGCTCTTCACGCC
>JAEZHG010000231.1 GCA_023436945.1 Pseudomonadota bacterium
CCCGACAGGACGGTTTTTCTGCGCAAGCACGATTGATGGGGGTTCCGGGGGCGACGCCGCCACCGGGAGGGAAGGCGGACTGGTTCCGCGGTGCGGGCGGCCTGCGCCTTCGTGCGGCCTTCTGGAAACCGACTGTGCTTCAGGCCCAGACCCCGCGCGGGACAGTGGTCATCAGCCCGGGGCGCACTGAGCCTATCGAAAAATACTATGAGCTGATCGGCAATCTGCTGGCGCGCGGTTTCTGCGTTCTGGTCCATGACTGGCGCGGGCAGGGACTGTCGGCGCGTCTGCTGCCGGATCGTCTGCGTGGTCATGCGCGTGCGGTCGAGGAGTTCCTCGACGACTATGCCCGTCTGATGGACGCCTATGAGGCGCAGGCTCCCAAGCCTTGGATCATGGTTGGCCATTCCATGGGCGGAGTTCTGAACCTTTTGACGCTACAGGGCGGGGATACCCGCTTTGCCGGTGCACTGCTCAGCAGCCCGATGCTGCGTATCAAGACGGGCAAGCGCTCCATGTGGTCGGTGCGTCTGGCTGTTCGCTGGGCGCTGCGTAACGGCAAGGGCGGGGATTATGTTCTCGACGATGCGGATGACCCCTTCGAGCACAGCTTCGAAGAGAATGCGCTGACGTCTGATCGCGCCCGCTATGACCTGTGGCACCAGCAGCTCTATGCCTGCCCGCACCTGGCCATTGGTGGCCCTACGTGGGGGTGGCTGTCGTTTGGTCTGGATGCCGGAGAGCGCGCCTTGAAACCGCGCGCTCTGAAGGCCGTGAAGGTGCCGGTCTGTGTGGTTCAGGCCAGTGATGATGTGCTGGTCTGGAAGCAGACTGCGCGCTGGGCTGCCCGCAGGCTCGGTCGCGGACGCTATGTCGAGGTCGAGGGAGCCAAGCACGAGGTTATCCTCGAGCGGGACGAACTGCGTGGCGTATTCCTCAAAGAGTTCGACGAATTGGCTGATTATTTGGCGCCCGTCAAAAACTAAGCTTTACAGTAATAATATTATGACCCCGCAAGTGCATTATGTATTGCGGGGTTTTTACTGTTTAATGAATAAATCTTGTTTCTCCGAAGTACCTATTTTAGGCGAAAATTACCTTCACTGTACGGATTTTTTGTTACATTAAATTTATTTACACGGCTCAGCTTGATTTAAAATAGTCGAATACCTCCACTATCCGGACACATTTCATGTCGTGTCTGGATTAAGCTGGAGAACTTAATGCGTAGCTATAAATCTTTCTTGAGCGCAGCAGTGGCTGGCGGGGTCTTGTTGGCTTCGGCAGGAATTGCTCACGCACAAGCTGGGAGCGGTGAAAACCTGCCCTATGTGATGGCTAACGGTACGCGTACGGCTGACTATGAAGCCGCCGTCCAGTCGTGGCGCGACGATCCCCAGTTCGCAGTGGATTACACCAAGGGTTATCTTGGCCTTGAGCACGCCTATGCGCGCGGCCTGACCGGCAAGGGCGTAACGATCGGCATCAATGATAGCGGCGTGCACGCCAACCACCCGCTGTTTGCCGGTGAGGGCAAGCTTCTAGGTCTCGATACCGGTGTCAGCGACAAGTACGGTAACTTTGGCCGCGTAAACGAGCGCCTTCCATGGGAAAATCACGGCACCCACGTTGCCGGGACCGCCGCGGGCAACCGTATGGAAGGCGGCACGATGTTCGGTAACGCCTTTGGTGCCAATATCTATGCAGCGACAACCAATTTCGCGAGCGGCGATTTCCGCTGGGCCTTTGACAACCTGATGGGCGACCCTGGCTATCGTGCAGACTATAACCTCGAGGCGTTGGCTAGCACGGGCGTTGTCCGCATTATCAATAACTCTTGGGGCTCGGCTAACTCAGTTCCGTACAATGCCCCGCGCGATCAAGTGCTTCGCCAGTTTGAAGAGGATTGGTCATTCCTGAAGGCACCTGTCCTCGACAATGACGTCCTGATGGTTTTCTCGGCAGGTAACGGCGGCGGCGCACACGCTGGCTACACCGCGGTGGCCCCTCTGTTTGATGCCGATCTGCGCGGCAACTGGCTATCAGTGACCAACTATCAAGGTAATGACGACCCAAGTCCGTCCACCAGCTTCTGCGGCCAGTCGGCGACTTGGTGCGTGACGGGCCCGGGGCATCAGATTATCTCCGGTATCCGTGAGCTAAGCATGGATACGGCAGCTATTCGCCGTGATTACGTCAGCGCGAACTATCGCCCGATCTTCACCGCAGGGACAGCGTCCGCCATCTACGCCGCAGCGCGGTCGATGTTCTTGGCCGACCTTAACGATCTTCTGACCCGTCAGCGTGCAGCGACTGCAGCGGGCACTCCACTGGACATGGATGCAGAAAGCGTGGCGTTGGCCGAGAAGGCCGCAACCTATAATCTGCTGGCCTCGTCTCGTTTCGTGCAGCCCAATCCTGAAGCTGGTGGTTATGAGATGGGTTCGTTGTTGGGCAATGCCGGCAACGTTGCCTTGTTCGGTCAGGACTTTGTAGCCAAACTGATGAACGACTACGATGCTGCTCAACAGCGTCTGTTGGATCGCTATTATACCATAGGTGAACTGGGCTATGGCCCGAACACCGGCACCTCCATGTCGGCACCGAACATCTCCGGTTTCGCGGCCCTACTGGTCGAAGCCTTCCCAGAATATAATATGGCGCTGCTGACGGACATTCTGACGTCCAGCTCGCGCGACATCGACGTCGAGGGTGTTGACCTGAAGACGGGCTGGGGCGTGCCGCAAATGCAGACCGCTCTGAACGGTCCGACGGCTCTGCGTGATGTCCGTGATGTGAACGTTCTGGCAGGCACGGTCGATGTCTGGTCGAACGACATTGGCGATGCCCGCGACCGCTATTCGCCTGAAGTGCGCCAATACTACGAAGATGACATCGGCGGCCTGACCAAGGTCGGCGGCGGTGAACTCGTCCTGAGCGGCAACATCAACTACACCGGCCCGACCAGCGTCACCGGCGGCCTGCTGACGGTTGATGGCACCATCGCCACCTCGGCCCTGTCGGTATCGGAAGTCGGTATCATCGGCGGCACCGGCACCCTCGCCTCGCTGCTGGCCGAAAGCGGCGGTGTCGTGGCTCCGGGGAACTCAGCCAATCCGTTTGGCACCCTGACGGTGACGGGCGATGCGACCTTCAAGCCGGGCTCGTACCTGTGGGTGCGTTC
>JAEZHG010000235.1 GCA_023436945.1 Pseudomonadota bacterium
GACCTGCGCAGAAGCACCGTCCGACAGCTGGCTGGCGTTACCAGCGGTGACGTGGCGGCCTTCCTTGACCAGCAGGCCATCCTTGAAAACCGGCTTCAGGCCAGCGAGGGCTTCATAGGTCGTGCCCGCGCGAATGCCTTCGTCGGCGGCCAGGGTAACTTCTTCCTCACCGATTTCTTCGCCGGTCTTGGCGAACAGGGTCTTGGTGGTTGTGAAGGGAACGATCTCGTCGTTGAACAGACCGGCAGCCTGTGCCGCAGCAGCGCGCTGCTGGCTGGTGGCGGCGAAGTGGTCCTGATCTTCGCGCGACACATTATAGCGGTCAGCCACCAGTTCGGCGGTCTCGATCATCGCCATATAGGCGTGCGGATCGTGCTGTTTGACGATTTCCGAACGATTACGGAAAGCCGGCGCATGCTTGTTGATGGTCAGCGAGATGCTCTCGACGCCACCGGCAACGGCGGCATCGATTTCATCGGCGATGATGCCGCGCGCAGCCAGCGCAATGGCGTTCAGGCCCGACGAGCATTTACGGTCCAGCGTAAAGCCAGCGACCGTTTCGTCTGGCAGTTTCGAGGCGTGGACGCTGAGGCGGCCAAGGTTGTAGCTTTGCGTGCCCCAGTGGTTGCCGACGCCCAGATAGACATCGTCGATGCGGGCCGGATCAACACCGGCACGGTCCAGCGCAGCGTTGATGACGTGTGCGGACAGGGCGGGGGCCTCGGTGTTGTTCAGGGCACCACGATAGGCTTTGCCGACGCCGGTACGGGCAGTGGAAATAATGGCAGCTTCACGCATCAGGCTTGCTCCTCGAAACCGTGCATATTGTTGGGTCCCCAATAGGCGGTCATCTTCTGGATGAGGCCGTCAGGGTTGAATTCGAATGTGTCGATGACGTCGATCCGACCCTCGCCCGAGGGCAGGGCCAGACGGACGCTGAAGGCAAAGGCCGCGACATTGGCCGCCGTGCGCACCGGCCCGCTCAGGCTCAGCTTCGCGCCGGTCGCCATGGACCGATGATAGAAGGCCAGAATGGCGTCGCGGCCATGGACAGGGGGCGCGTCCAGGGGGTCGTGCACAACACCATCCTCGGCATAAAGACGCGCCACAGCGTCGGCATCACCCCTATCGAAGGCCGCAACATAGGCCTCGACCGTCTCGATCATCTGTTGAGGAGATACCGACATGGCGCTTGTCCTTATGGAATGTAGCGGCTGATGGCCGAGGCGATGCAGGCGGGCTTGTCGTGGCCTTCGATCTCGACGGTGACGTCGACCGTGGTCTGGAAGCCGTTACCCTTGGGCTCGACTTTTGCCAGAACACCATGGGCCCGGATCCGCGAGCCGACCTTGACCGGCGCGAGGAAACGCACCTTGTCCAGCCCGATGTTCAGGCCAGAGGACACGCCGTTGACGGTGATGAGATCAGGCATGAACGCGTTGACCAGCGCCAGCGTCAGATAACCGTGGGCGATCGTGCCGCCGAACGGGCCGTCCTTGGCGCGTTCGGGGTCAACGTGGATCCACTGCATGTCACCCGTCGTCTCGCCAAAGCGGGTGATGCGATCCTGTTCGATCGCAAGCCATTCGGTGCGGCCAAGATCAAGGCCTTCCTTTCCGATCAGCGACTCCGGGGTATCGAAAACCACGCCCACGATCAGGCCCTCTGGCTAGAAGCCGAGATGACTTCACCGGTCAGGTAGGAGGACAGGTCACTGGCAAGGAACATCATGATATTGGCGATTTCCCAGACCTCTGCCGGGCGGCCGAAGGCTTCGCGCTTGGTGAGTTCTGCTAGGGCTTCTTCGGTCGTGACCTTGGCAAGGAAGGGGTGCATGGCCAGCGACGGCGAGACGGCATTGATGCGCACGCCATGTTCAGCGGCTTCAATTGCCGAGCAGCGGGTGAAGGCCATCACACCGGCCTTGGCGGCGGCATAGTGGGCCTGACCCTTCTGAGCGCGCCAGCCGAGCACGGACGCGTTGTTGACGATCACGCCGGATTTGGCTGCATACATGGTCGGCAGGAAGGCGCGGCTCATGCGGAACACCGAGGTCAGGGTCACGTCCAGAACGCGGTCCCATTGCTCGTCGGTCATGTCGACAACATCGACTTCACCGCCCAGACCGGCGTTGTTGAACAGGACGTCGATGCGGCCCAGCGCCTTTAGGGACTCGGCGTGCAGACGATCCACATCAGCCTGATTGGTGACATCACAGATGACCGTGTGCGGGCGGGTGCCGACAGCTTCGGCAATGGCGTCGGCGGCTTCGCCCAGACGGCGCTCGTGGAAATCGCTGATGACCAGGGTTGCGCCTTCTTCAGCCGCACGCTTGGCAGCCGAGAAGCCGATGCCGGTACCGGCAGCAGCGGTAATGACTGCGGTCTTGCCCTTCAGCAGGCCGCGAGCTTCGGGATAGGTGGGGGCGGTGTTCTTGAAGGTCATGCAGCATCATCCAGAAGGCGGGCGGCAATCCGTTCGCGGTGCTGGGAGGCGGTGCGCAGCCAGCTGGCGCTCGAACGGGCGCGTTTGAAATAGAGGTGAGCGTGGTGTTCCCACGTGAAGCCGACGCCGCCATGAAGCTGGATTTGTTCGGCAGCGCATTTCTGCAGGGTCTCGGTGGCCCATGCGGCGGCGGCGGCGCAGGCGTCCTCGACGTCGCCATCGGTGTCGATGGCGTTGGCGGCATAGAGCACGGCCGATCGCGACGCTTCGATGCGCAGCATCATGTCGGCGAGGATGTGTTTGACCGCCTGGAACGAGGCGATCTGGCGTCCGAACTGCTTGCGTTCCAGACCGTAAGCCACAGTCGCTTCAAGGCAGAAGGCGGCTGCGCCGGTCTGTTCTGCGGCCTGGTAGCCGCTGGCCAGAGTGCGGATGCGCTCTTGGGCAGCCTTGCCGCCGTTCGACAGGACGGTAACGTCGGAAACAGCGATGTTGAAATGGACGTGCGACAGAGGGCGCGTCAGGTCCATGTTCGGCGTGCGCGTGACTGTGACGCCCTCGGCATTGGCGGGCACCACCAGAATGGAGCCGTCAGCCGCAAATACGATCAGCTGATCCGCGACATGGCCAAACGGGACATGAGTGGCTTCGCCCTTGAGGCGGGCGCCCTCGAATGCCGGACGACGCGAGAGGCCCGCGACCGTTGCCTTGACCTGACCCGCTGCGATTTCGAGGAGGAGGGCGGCTTTCTGGTCGTCATCACCCGCGACAAGGATCGACTGTACGGCCAGCACAGCGGTTTCCAAATAGGGCACGACGGGCAGGCGACGGCCGGTCTCATTGAGCACCAGCATCATCGCCTGAGCGTCCATACCGGAGCCGCCATAGGCTTCCGGCACCATGAGGCCGACCAGACCCATCTCTTCGGCCATGGTCTGCCAAAGCGAGGCGTCGAAGCCGGTGTCGGAATCGACAACAGCGCGCAACTGTTCGATGCCTGCGGCTTCGGCCAGCAGGGCCTCGACCGCATCGCCGATCAGACGATGTTCTTCGCTGAGACCCATCAAGCCGCCCCGTAAACCGGTTTGGCCGGTGTGCGGTCAGCCAGCAGTTTGTCGATAACCGGACCGAGTTCGCCCGCCAGCCAGCGCGCGCCCTTGTCCTGATCCGGACTATCAGTCCAGCCTTCCGACAGGAAGATGCGGCCGCCGATCAACTCGAAAACCTGACCCGAGACGTGGGCCGACTGGGAACTGCACAGCCATGCTACGAGCGGGGCCATATTGGCGGGCGCATAACGGTCAAACTCACCATCCTTGGGCTCCATGTCGAAGCCGCCGGTGGCGGTCATGCGGGTGCGGGCATTCGGGGCCAGTGCATTGGCCGTGATGCCGTAACGGGCCAGTTCCGCAGCCTGCACCAGGGTCAGGGTCGCGATGCCGCCCTTGGCCGTCGAATAGGCCGACTGGCCGACCGAACCCTGAAGGCCTGCGCCCGATGTGGTGTTGATAATGCGGGCATCGACCGGATTGCCGGCCTTCTGCTGGGCGCGCCAGTAATCAACGGCGTGGCGGCTGGTGCAGAAGTGACCGCGCAGGTGAACGCGCAGAACGGCGTCCCATTCTTCCGGCGTGCACGAGACGAACATGCGGTCACGCACGAAGCCGGCGTTATTCACGACGGCATCCAGTCGACCAAAGGTCTCGATGGCGGTCTGCACCATGCCGCGACCGGCTTCCCAGTCAGCGACGTCGCCGGTGTTGGCGACAGCCTTGCCACCGAGAGCGATGATTTCATCGACGACCTGTTGAGCGGCTCCGACGGATGCTCCGTCTTCGCCGTGGGTGCCCACACCCAGATCGTTGACCACCACAGAAGCGCCTTGTGCCGCCAATTCCAGCGCATAGGCCTTGCCCAGACCATTGCCTGCGCCGGTAACGATGACGACGCGACCTTCACAGATACCCGACATGGTCATAACTCCTTACAGACGTTCGATAATAGTGACGTTGGCCTGACCGCCGCCTTCGCACATGGGCTGAAGACCGAAGCGGCCGCCCGTGCGTTCCAGTGCGTTCAGCAGGTTGGTCATCAGGCGCACGCCGGTGGCACCGATCGGGTGACCGAGAGCGATGGCACCGCCCATGACGTTCAGCTTTTCGTGCGGCACGCCGATTTCTTGCATCCATGCCATCGGCACCGAGGCGAAGGCTTCGTTGCACTCGAACAGGTCGATGTCCTCAACCTTCATGCCGGCTTTTTGCAGGGCGTACTGGGTCGCCGGAATCGGGCCGGTCAGCATCCAAACCGGATTGTCGGCGCGAACCGAGATGTGGTGGATCCGGGCGCGCGGCTTCAAACCATTGGCCTTAACGGCGGCTTCCGAAGCGATCAGCATGGCCGCGGCGGCATCGCAGTTCTGGCTGGCGACGCCAGCGGTGATAACGCCGCCTTCGTTGACGGTTTTGAGCGCAGCCAGACCTTCCATTGACGTCGTCGGACGGATGGTTTCGTCGTGCGACAGACCTTCCAGCGGAGCGATGTCTCTGGCAAACCAGCCCTCTTCAGTGGCCTTCTGAGCGCGATGGTGCGAGGCTACGGCGAACTCTTCCATGGCTTCGCGAGAGATGTTCCACTTGGCCGCAATCATCTCGGCTGAGCGGATCTGGTTCACTTCTTCGTTGCCGTAACGGGCATCCCAGCCCTTGGCACCACGGAACGGCTCTTCAAAGCCGAACTGCGGGCCGACCAGCATGGCCGCCGAGATCGGAATACGGTTCATGGCCTGGCTGCCACCAACAACAACCAGGTCCTGCGTACCGGACATGACGCCCTGAGCGGCGAAATGGATCGCTTGCTGCGAAGAGCCGCACTGGCGGTCGATGGTCACGCCCGGAACATGCTCCGGCAGACCGGCGCATAGCCATGCTGTGCGGGCGATGTCACCGGCTTGGCCGCCGATGGTGTCGGTGCAGCCCCAGACCACATCGTCGACCAGACCGGCATCCACATCTACGCGCTCCATCAGCGCCTTGATCGGATGGGCAGCCAGATCGGCAGGGTGCAGTTCGGCCAGTGAGCCCTTCTTGCGGCCGGTGGGGGTACGAACAGCGTCGATAATATAGGCTTCAGCCATCAGGCGACCTCAGATGCAAAGGTTTGATCCGGCCCGACGGGTCGGTTGAAAATGCGCTCGGCGACGCGGGCGCGGTGCAGGGCGGGCTCGCCCCAGCTGTAGGTCAGGCCCAGTGCGCGCTTGAGCACGAGGTGGACGTCGACTTCGTAGCTGTAGCCCATGGCTCCATGGACCTGCAGGCTGGCGCGTGAGGCGTAGTCGGCGGCTTCGAGACAGGCCAGTTTGGCCTGACTGATGCGGGCGCGACTGTAGATGTCGTTGTTGGCCAGACCGGCGGCAGCGGCATGCAGGACCGGACGGGCGAACTCGATCTTGGTCTGGGCCGAGGCGAGGTGGTGTTTGACCGCCTGATATGTACCAATCGGCTTGCCGAACTGCTGGCGTTCCTTGGCGTACTCGACCGCCAGATCGACCGCGCGCTGCGCCAGACCCAGACCCTGCGCTGCTGCAAACAGCGCACCTCGATCCAGTGCCTGATCCCACAGTTCGGCACGGTCCGAGATTTGGGTGTTACGATCCGGTGTCCAGTCGACCTTGAACAGTCGGCGGAAGGGATCGATGCTTTCGATGCGCTCAAGCTGAACCTGCGTGGGTTTCAGCAGATGGGCGGTTCCTTCGTGGTGCAGCAGGATGACATCGGCAATGTCGGCGTCGGCCACGACCGGATTGACCGGATGGGCAATAGCAATCCGCTTTGCCGGATCGGCCAAAGCATCGGAGGTCGGCAACACCGCTGCCAGCATCGGAGCAGCGATGCCCGCGCTTTCCACCAATGGCTCGGGCAGCAGATAATAACCTGCCGCTTCGGCGATCAGGGCAAAATCGAGCGCGCCCAGTTCAAGACCGCCTGCCGCTTCAGGCAACAGGGCGACCGTCAGGCCGGTCTCGACGACGGCATTCCAACGCTCCTGATCGAACGCATTCTTGCGTTCGAGCATCTTGCGCAAGCGCAGTGAATCGCAGGTGTCGGCCAGCACCGTCTGGGCGGCCTCGACGAACATCAGTTGGTCTTCGGAAAGGGTGAAATCCATCGCGCCTTACCTCGGCAGACCGAGCATACGCTCGGCGATGATGTTGCGCTGGATCTCGTTGGAGCCAGCGTAGATGGGACCGGCTAGTGCGAAGATGTAGTCATCGATCCACAGCGGCTGACCCTCGACGGCGGGCGGGGTCATCATCTCTGCTTCTGCCCCGAGAATGCGCAGGGCCGTATCTTGAAGATGGATGTCCAGTTCCGACCAGAAGATCTTGTTGGTGCTGGTCTCGGGGCCGATCTTGCCACCGCTCATCAGGCGGCTGGCGGTCGAATAGATGTTCAGCGCATACGCCTCGGAGTTCATCCACGCCTTGACCACATCCGCCTCGATCGCCGGATCGCACTGGTCCTTGCGGGCCTGATAGAGCGCCACGAGATTTGCGGCAGCGACCTGATAGCGGGCAGGGGAGCGCAACATCAGACCGCGCTCAAAACCTGCCGTTGCCATGCAGATGTGCCAGCCCTGACCCTCATCGCCCAAGCGGTTAAAGGCCGGAACGCGCACGTTCTCGAGGAAGATTTCTGCGAAACCGACGTGGCCGTTCATCTTCGGAATGGCGTTGACGGTGACGCCTTCGGCATTCAGCGGGAAGAAAATCAGGCTCAGGCCCTTGTGGCGCTCGGTGCCCGGCGTACGGAACAGGCCGAATGCCCAGTCGGCGAACACCGCGCGGCTGGACCAGATCTTGTGACCGTTCAGGATGTAGTCGTCGCCGTCCTGCACGCAGGTGGCGCGTACACCGGCCAGATCCGAGCCGGCTTGCGGTTCCGACCATGCCTGCGCCCAGATTTCATCGCCCGATGCCATCTTCGGCAGGAAGCGCGACTTCTGCTCGTGGGTGCCGAACTCGATCAGCGTCGGACCCAGCAGGAAGATACCGTTCTGGTTCACGCGGCCCGGAGCACCAGCGCGGTAATACTCTTCCTCGAAGATCAGCCAGCTGATCAGATCGAGACCGCGGCCACCGTATTCCTTGGGCCATGTTACCATGCCCCAGTCGCCGGACTTCAGGGTGCGTTCCCACTCGCGGTGGGCTTCGAAACCTTCGCGCGAGGCGTCGAAATGCTCCAAAGGTTCGGCGGGGACATTATTGGCAAGCCATTCGCGCACTTCGGCGCGGAAGGCTTCCTGTTCGGGGGTATAGGCGAGGTGCATCAGAACTTCGCCTGCTTGCCGCCGTCCACGAAGGCATCACGGGCCTTCTGGCTGTCCTCGTGGGCATACATCTCGAGGGTGAAACCCTGCTCGATGCGGTAGTGATCGCTGGGGTTGAACGGCTCGATCAGGTTCAGCGCCTGTTTGGCGATGACCAGGGCAGTGCGGCTCTTGGCAGCGATGATCTCGCAGAAGGCGCGGGCTTCGCGCTCGAGGTCTGCCAGCGGCACGACCTTCTCGATCGAGCCCATGCGGTGAAGATCCTCAACCGGAATCTTGCCGCCGGTGAAGAAGGCTGCGCGGACCTTTTGCACAGGAGCCATGCGCGACAGGAAGGCCGCGCCACCCATGGCACCACGGTCGATTTCCGGCAGCGACAGGTAAGAACCTTCGGCTGCGATCAGGGCGTCGCATGCACCGGCAATATTGACGCCGCCACCAATCACGAAGCCATGCAGGGCACCGACGACCGGAATTTCGGCATCACGGATGGCCTTGAAGGTCAGGAAGTTGTCGCGGTTCAGCTTGGCGATGCGCTCGGGATGGGCCTGCATCTCCTTGATGTCGACTCCACCGCAGAAACCACGGCCTTCAGCGCGGATCAGGATGCAGCGCACTTCCGGGTCAGTCGCAGCCTTATGGATCAGCGCCGGAATGGACTCCCAGCCCTTGGTATCAAAGGCATTGACGGGCGGGTGATCGAAGAGGATTTCGGCGATCCGGTCTTTGACGCTCAGAGTGATGGGCATCGGGAACTCACCTTGAATAATGTTGACTAGGGGCGCAGGGCGGCGACGGCATCCATGCGGGCGAGGGCCTCGGCGATGATGCGGTCGACCAACTCGGCGCAGGTCGGGATTTCCTGGATACGGCCGCCGACGACGCCGGTAGCCATCACGCCCTCGACGACATCGCCGTGAACAACGGCCTTCTGGATCAGGGTCGGCATGGTGGCGGCCATCAGGGCCTGTTTCAGTGGCTGCTCGCCGTGGCCGGTCATGCCCTTGGCCGACCTGATGAGGTCGCCCAGGCTCGCCCCTGTCTGGCGTTTCATGATGAGGGCGGCTTCGAAAGCACGGAACCACATGGCCAGAGGACCGGACTTTTCGATGCGGTCGAGCAGAGGCGTGCGGACCATACGCTGCGGGATGCCATCAAGCTTGGTCGTGACGACGATCTGGTCGGTGCCAGCCTTGAGATAGGCAGCCTTGGTGGTGTCGGGCACCGGGCTTTCGGCGGTCAGCAGGAAGCGGGTGCCCATGGCGATACCGACAGCGCCGTAGGACAGGGCGGCGGCCAGGCCGCGACCGTCCGAGAAACCGCCCGACGCGATGACAGGGATTTTGACAGTATCCAGAACTTGCGGGAGCAGGACCGTGGTCGGGACCGAGCCGGTGTGGCCACCGCCTTCGCCACCCTGGACATTGACCATGTCGACGCCCAGTTGCTCCATCTTCTGGGCG
>JAEZHG010000273.1 GCA_023436945.1 Pseudomonadota bacterium
AACCTGCCCTATTTAACATCGTAGGAACGTAAAAAATGACCCAAAACCATAGATTTCCGCGCAATTTGATGCTCGCCTGTGTTTTGGGTTTTGGTCTCTGTACGACGGCTGCGAGCGCTAAAACGAACCTGTCCGATGACCAAATCAACGCGACACCCTCCGCATCAGAATCAGGCGTGATCGATCAGCTTCGACAGTGCCAGACGATTTCGGACAATCAGGCTCGACTCACATGCTTCGACCGCGGCATGGCCTCCCTGGACGCTGCAAGCCGATCAGGAGAGGTAGCGATCATCGACCGGCACCAGATCGAGCAGACCAACAGACAGCTCTTTGGTTTCCAGGTTCCCAACCTTGGACACCTGTTCGGCGGTAGCAGCTCAAGTCAGGTTGGTGGCGAGACCATCAACGAGATCGAGACCACACTGGTGAACGCACAACAACGCAGCGATGGCCGCTGGGTGTTCCAGTTGGCTGACGGCAGCGTCTGGCAACAGACCAACAACGATCGCTTTAATGTGCGCAACCGCGAGGGCGATCCCGTCCGTATCCGCCGCGCCAGCCTGAGCAGCTATCTGATGACTGTGGGTGGCAGCCGAGGCATCAGGGTACAGCGCCAATAGGCTCCCTCGCCTTTCGAACAATAAAAAAGGCGGCAACCTTAGTTGCCGCCTTTTCCATTTACCCTATCGGGACCGTCTCACTTAGAAGCGAGCGCGGGCACCGATGTAGAAGTAACGACCGATCACGTCATAGGTCGACGGGTCGGTTTGGTACTGGAAGCCGCTCGCATAGATGGGCGGATCCTTCTCGAACAGGTTGTCGATACCACCGAAGATTTCGATGGTGTCGTTCACCTGCCATGCACCGCTCAGGTAGAAGTAGTTATAGGCTTCAACCTTGTCGATATCTCCCCACTCCGGCACAGCTGCGGTATCAACTACGCTGTCGATGAAGACCCAACGCAGCGAAGCCGAGAAGTTTTCCCAAGCCCAGCTAAAGCGCGTGTTGAACTTCCATTCCGGCAGAGTGGTCGCGCCAGGCGTACCGTCACCGATGGTGCCGACGAAATTGTCGGAGATTGGCGATGCGACGTCCGACTGGAACTGCTGGTTTTCATACCAGGTGCCTTGGGTCGAGATGCCGATACGACCGGTCCAAGCCGGCAAGCCGTAGTCTGCAGGAGTGATGTTCCAGTTGACCGCGAGGTCGACACCCGATGCCTTGAAGGTCGCCAGGTTATCATCGGTCGCTTGGATCGAGCCGTTCAGGCCAACGTTGGTCAGCAGGCCGGTGTCGCCATCACGCTTCAGGTTTTGGCAGTAGACGTTCCCATTGTCGAAGGTCGGGTTGAATTCTGCGTCGAAGCAGCGCGACAGCGAGGTCGAGAAGCCGATCGACGAGATCACGTCTTCGATTTCAATGTTGAAATAGTCGACGGTGACCGACAGCGGCGACAGGATTGCCGGGAAGTTGGTCGGAGCGCGGAACACGACACCGATGGTGGTCGAGTCTGCGGTTTCCGGCTGCAGGTTCGGATTACCGCCCGAGAAGGTACGGTATTGGGTGCCGGTAGAATCCCAGTTGGCGGTGATTTGCGACGACTGGGCTTGGCACAGAGCCAGAACCTGAGCCGCATTTGCACCCGAACGCGCCGTGCTGTCCTTGTCGCACGGGTCGAGGTTACCCGAGGTTACCGACGGATAGCCTTCGGCTTGGGTCGAGAACAGTTCACCCACCGACGGAGCACGAACAGCGCGCTGTTGCAGAGCACGGAAACGGACCCACTCGGTCGGAGCCCACTCACCGCCAGCCTTCCAGGTGTCGGTCTGCACGCCGAGCGAGTAGTCCGAATAACGGTAACCGCCTTCAAAGCCGAGGTATTTGGCAAACGGCTTGTCAGCAACAATCGGAACACGGACTTCTGCGAACACTTCGCTCACATCGTAACCGCCGAACACGGGACCAGCCGAGTTGCCGCCCAGCAGCGAGCCGGTTTGCACGCCCTCTGGTGGGACGTCGCTGTAGTCGATGTCGCGGTATTCCAGACCCAGTGCGAAACCGACAGGGCCCGCCGGCAGGTCGATCAGATCACCCGTGATCGAGGCGACCACGTTCTTCTGCTCGATAGCCGTTTGCTGGAACTGGCCCTTGGCCATGATGTAGTCGACTTGTTCTTGGGTGATGTTGCCAGCACCGAACGGATTCAGCGGCACACAGGTCGAAGGCGTGCCGGTCGAACCTACTGGACCGGTCGGCGATCCTGCCGGGCAGCCTGCCAGAGCGGCACGGATACGGTTGCCTTCCGGGAAGCCGGCGTGCTCCTGGGTGCTTTCGTACTTGCCGTACGAAGCATAGACGTCCCATGCCCACGACTTGTTGTTGAACAGCGTAACGTCACCACGCAGACCGCCGCTGGCCTGATAGGCCGTGGTGTCATAGTTGTAGGTACGCGGGCCAAGCTCGTTCGAGCGACGCGACAGGGTGAACTGGGTGATACCTGCCGAGGTCAGCAGATCACGCACCTCGGTGCTCAGGGTGCCGGTGGTGGCAACCGGAATCACGAAGGCTGCTGGCGATTCAGCCAACTGGTTCGAGCTGGTATAGGTGCTGTAGAGCACGTCACCGTAGAACTCGACCTTGTCGTTAATGTCGTACTTGATGGTGGTGTAGAAGTTGGTGCGCTCGTATGGCGATTGCAGCAAGTTCACCGGGTTGTAGTCATAAACGAAGTCGGTTGCCGGATCCCAGCCTTCGGTGTTCGGACCGGTGTAGCCCCATGTACCGTCACCCACGCCGGCGACGAACAGCGAGCCATCCGGGTTAAAGCCCAGACGCTGACCCGCATAGATCAGGTTCGCACGGTCGGTAGCGCTCATACCGCGGCCAGCGAAGTAGGCATCGAACTGAGCCAGATTCGCATCCGAGATGGTGTTCGACAGCGAGAAGGTGCCGTCACCGGTAGTATAGGAGCCGTAGGGGATGCAGCTGCCGTCGTTGAAGCAGTATTGCGCCGTACGCGAGATTTCACGCTCGGTCTGGGCAATGCCGTCACGGGTATTGTGCGAGGCGGCAAAGGTGAAGTGACCGCGACCATCGGCGAACGAGCCGCCGGTCATCAGGTTGTACTGTACTTCCTTACCGTCATTTTCGCCCGAGATACCGTACTGGGCCGAAACCTGTACGCCCTCGAAATCATCTTTGAGGATAAAGTTCACAACGCCCGACACGGCGTCTGCACCGTACACTGCCGAGGCACCGCCGGTGATGATTTCAACACGATCCATCAGACCCGACGGCAGGATCGAAATGTCGACCGCACCGTTCGACGATCCGGGAACCATACGGCGGCCGTTGATCAGGGTCAGACCACGCGACGAGCCCAGTTGGCGCAGGTCAAGGAAGGCCGCACCACCGGAAGACGGGTTGTTGTTGGTCTTGGTCAGCGAGGGCGAAAGTTGCGGCAGCGAGTTCAGATAGGTCTCGATGCTGGCCGAGCCGATTTCCTCAAGCTGTTCGGAACCCACGGTAACGATCGGGCTGGTGCCGGTCGTGTCACGGACGCGGATACGCGAACCAGTTACAACGATTTCGCTGACTTCGGTTGCTTCTTAAGTCTGGCTTTGTGCCGCTGAAACACCCGAAGTCGCAACGAACGCACCAACGATCGTAGTCGCCATAAGGGCGCTACGGAAGTTCGATTTTCTCAATGGATTCCCCATTTCCAAACGCACCAACGGCGCAAATGTCCCGCCTACAACGAGGTCAGGTAACGTTGTTTTCCGCCCTAAGAATGGAAAGGTCCAGCTTACAGTTAAGATTAAGACCACAATTCCGCCATGTAAGTTTCAAAAATGACACAAATGAAAGTCTGCCGTTCTTTAATTTAGAGACCAGTTTTCGATACCAAAACCCTCGCAAACTGCTCATGATTACGGGCATGAAGCCTATTCCGTTTGTCCGTGATTTCGACTTTGCCTATGGGCGTTGCGATCAGGTCTCTGGCCTGATCCAGCGCGTGATCTGCGCCAATCCTGGGCCTTTCACCTTTACGGGCACCGGAACCTACATCGTCGGCAGGAATGAACCGTCAGCCAGTGTGGCCGTGATTGATCCGGGTCCGGTGGACGAGGCTCATCTCAAGGCGCTGCTAGAGGCCATCGGAGATCGCAAGGTCAGCCATATATTGGTGACCCACACCCACGCCGATCACTCGCCACTGAGCCACCGTCTGTCCAGGGCCTGTGCTGACGCGCCGATCTATGCCGCGCCCCTGCCCGCACCTATAGGCACAATGGTGCCGATGGACGCCGAGGATGACGACAGCTTTGTGCCGGATGTTCTTCTGAAAGACGGCGACATCATCCACGGTGATGGCTGGACTATCGAGACCATCACCACACCGGGCCACGCCTCGAACCACCTCGCCTTTGCTCTGGTCGAGGAAAACGCGCTGTTCAGCGGCGATCACATCATGGGCTGGTCTACCACCATCGTGTCACCACCCGATGGAGACATGGCGGACTATATCGCCAGCCTCGACAAGATCATGGCTCGTGACTTTGACATCATCTGGCCGACGCATGGTCCGGCCATTATCGAGGTCACGCCCTTCCTCGACGCCTATCGCGCGCACAGAATGCTGCGCGAGGCACAGGTGATCGAGCGCTTGAAAGCGGGTGACACGAGCATCAGCCAGATGGTGCCACTTCTCTATGCGAAGGTGGATAAGGGGCTGTGGCCCGCCGCCAGCCTGTCAGTGCTGTCGCATCTGACCAAGCTGGCCAAGGACGGCCGCGTTATCGCCCGCCCGGAGGTATCTTTGTCTGCTGAGTGGGTGCTGCTCTAAAGCCTATTTGGCTTCAAGCGCCTCATGCATGGCCGCAACCACGTCGCGCGCCAGCTCACAGGCCTGATCACCGATCGGCAATGTGTCGCGTGCCGACACGCGCACATCGGTGCGCCCCGGACGGATACGCACGGTCACATCATGACGAACGCCGTAGAAGAAGCCTTCGGTCCAACCGTCAACGCGGAAGAAAGACGCGCCCATGATGGTGACGCCCGCCTTGTCCAGCGCCCAAGCCACGCTTTCATAGGCCATCTGGCTATCGACAGCGGCCAGCCCCTCGCAGGACTGCGGGGTCTGATCAGCAACACCGTTGTTGCGACGGTCCTGTGCCAGACGACCGGCAAATACAGGCGGATCCTCGACATTGGTGGTTACGTCACGCGGGGCTTCGCCAAGATTGCGGGATTGATACAGCACCCCGCCCACCATAATCACCGAAACCAGCAGACCGCCCAAAGCCAATGGCCAGACACTGCGGTTACGCACCAACAACAGGCAGGCCAAACCCCCTGCCCCCAGCGCAATCCAAGACAACAGCGGCACAATGCCAAGGCCGATCTTTCCATAGCCGGTGGCTATGTCGAACATGCCAAGGCGCGTGCCATAGATCGAGACAACGAGGGTCAGAGGGGCCGCCAGCACGACCAGCACCAGGAGACCGACGACAGTGCGGACCCAGTTGGATGGTTTAGACATGGCAAGCCCCTCTTAAATGACCGGACGATCAGCCCGCCGTCGGCAGGCGATAGTCCTTCATACGTTCACGCAGCAGCTTCTTGTCGATCTTGCCCGTGGCGCCAAGGGGGATTTCATCAACCTCGACAACATCATCGGGCATCCACCACTTGGCGATCTTGCCTTGCAGGAAGTCCAGATGCTCTTGCTTGTCGAGGCTCTCGCCCTCTTTGAGCTTGACGATCAGCAGCGGGCGCTCGTCCCATTTGGGGTGTGCCGCGCCGATAACAGCCGCCAGTTCAACCTTCGGATGGCCCACAGCGAGGTTCTCGATCTCGATGGAGCTGATCCACTCGCCACCGGACTTAATCACGTCCTTGGCGCGGTCCGTGATCTGCATATAGCCATGCTCATCGATGGTCGCGACGTCGCCGGTATCGAAATAGCCCTCGTCGTCCAGAACATCGGCCTCGCCCTTGAAATAGGACTTGGCGACGGTCGGCCCCTTGATCATCAGACGACCAAAAGTCGTGCCGTCATGCGGCAAGGCCTTGCCCGCGTCGTCCTTCAGCTTCAGCTCCACGCCTAGCGGGGGCATACCCTGTTTGACGCGCTGTTTGACCTGATCGTCATAGGGCCACTCATTCATTTCAGGCAGCAGATTCGACACCGTCCCGATGGGCGAGGTCTCGGTCATGCCCCAGCCCTGAACCACCTCGACGTCGAACTCGTCGTGGAAGGCACGGATCAGCATTTCAGGAACGGCTGCACCACCGATCATCACGCGCTTGACCGTGGAGAGTCGCAGCTTGTTCTCGCGCATGTGCTGCAACAGCCCCTGCCACACCGTTGGCACGGCGGCAGAGAAGGTCACGCCCTCGGTTTCCAGAAGCTCATAGATGGAGGCACCGTCCATCTTGGCCCCCGGCATCACCAGCTTGGTACCAGCCGCAGGACCGGCAAAAGCGATACCCCAGGCATTGGCGTGGAACATGGGCACCACCGGAAGCACCACATCATTCGGCGTCGCGCCCAGAACCGTCGACTGCAACCCCATGAAGGTGTGCAGGAAGTTCGAGCGGTGCGAATAGAGAACGCCCTTCGGATTACCCGTCGTGCCCGAGGTGTAGCAGAGGCCACAGGCCGTCTGTTCGTCAAACCCGCCCCACGTCACATCCGAAGAGGCCTGATCGATCAGGCTTTCATAGGCTTCTGCATTGGGTAGCTTGGTCTGCGGCATATGGGCCGCATCGGTCATGATGACAAAGCGCTCCACCTTGGGAATGTGCGGCAGGATGGCTTCCAGCAGCGGCACAAACGTCAGGTCGGTGAAGATCACCCGATCTTCGGCATGGTTGATGATATAGACCAGCTGCTCGGGGAACAGGCGCGGGTTCAGGGTGTGGCACACAGCGCCAATGCCCATGATACCGTACCACGTCTCCATGTGGTTGCCCGTGTTCCAGGCAAGAGTGGCAATACGGTCGCCATTCTGGATGCCCCAGCTTTTCAGGAAGTCCGAAACCTTGCGTGCGCGCTCATGCAGCTCGGCATAGGTGATCCTGACAATGGGCCCCTCGACAGAACGAGTCACAACCTCGCGATGGGGGTGCCAGTTCTTCGCGTGGTCCAGAATACGATCAACCGTCAACGGCCAATCCTGCATCAATCCATGCATGCCTATTCCTCCTGCCTATGTTTGCGCCCGTTGTTCGGTGAGCGGCGCTTGGTAAGGACGCTAAGGCAAGTTCGCGCCAATGCGCAACGTGACCAAAGGTCAGCTTTCAGAAGAAATGCGCTATTTTCGACCAATGCCGACTTGCGACAGGCAGCGGCACAGTGGAATGAGGCGGCCCATGACAATCCTTATCGCAATCTCCGGCGGCTCCGGTTCCGGCAAATCCACCCTGGCCGAAGCACTCATGGCCTCGTTCCCAGAAGGCACCGCGACCCTGTTGCGCGAGGACTCCTATTATAAGGATGCCGCATCATTCGAAGGCTTTGACGCTGCGACCCACGATTTCGACCATGTCGACGCCCGCGACCACGACCTTCTTGTGCGCGATCTAAGTGCTCTCAAGAGCGGTGAAGATATCATCGCCCCCATCTATTCCTTCATTACTCACGGTCGTGAAGAGGGCGGAGAACACGTTAAATCAGCACCGATCGTGATTATCGAAGGTACGCACGTACTGTGTAACCCTGAACTCTGCGCGCTGTTCGATATTAAAGTATTTGTGGATACGCCGGCAGATATTCGTTTCATCCGTCGACTACTCCGCGATCAGGTTGAACGCGGCAGAACCTCGGACTCCGTCATCAATCAATATCTTGCAACTGTCCGCCCGGGTCATGAAGGCTTTACAGAGCCATCCATGCGACATGCGGATTTCGTTATCGCCGATCATACCGCCGCTGTGCGCCTGGTAGATAATGATGCGGTTGTACGCCTTGCAGCACCTGTTCTTACGCACCCTCTACTTAAAGAGCACCTCATAACTGCTTAAGGTTGCAGGAATAATCAACGCACCACCCTTAGTGGCTACGTATAAATACTTACACCGTAAACTTCGCTATTGTGTATAGGTAACAGCTACCGTAAAGCTTTTGAGGTAACAGCGTTACTCAACCCCCAACTACGATTCCAGCGATGAACGCTCACCTCGATCCAAGAACGCTGACGATCATCAAGGAAGCTCGTCAGCGATTCGTCACCGACGGCTACGCCGGAACCCGTATTGAGCCAATCGCCCGCGAAGCCAGTGTTTCGACAGCGACACTGTATATGCTCTTCGACAGCAAAGCTGCGCTGTTTGAAGCGGTAATTCGCGATACAGCGCGCGAATTCGACAGAAAACTGGATCTGCTGAAGGTCTCTTCTCCGCCTTCGGCAGAAATGCTGTCGAATATGGTGATCGGCTATACAGAGTTCCTGGCCGACCCGTTTGTACGAAAGATGTTCAGACTGGTTATCTCCGAGCGCCCTCGCTTCGGTGAGCTTTCGGCACAGTTCTTTGATGAGGGGCGCGGCAATATCGCCCACATCCTCATAAAGACGTTCGAAGCACTGAACGAACAGGGCGTCACCCGTATCGACAATCCCGGATGGGCGGCCAGCCAGTTGCTGGGCATGGTCGAACACCCTGCCCTGCTTATGCCATTGGCCATGGGCAAGGACCCTGTCCTGAGCCGCTCTGCGCGGTCGATTGCCGAGGACGCGATGGAGACCTTCTGGGCCCGCTACCGCGTCAAATAGGGCTTAGGGATAAAGTCTGACCCGCTGCCATCCGTCTGCTGTCCGGTTGAACTGCATCCGGTCATGCAGACGGAACGCACGGTCGCGCCAGAACTCGATTGCCACAGGCTTCAAACGCCAGCCGCTCCAGTGCTCAGGACGCGGCACATCCTGACCTTCAAAGCGTGCGGTCTCTTCGGCCACGCGCTGTTCCAGCACATCGCGGCTTTCCAGCGGGCGTGACTGGTCCGAAGCCCACGCCCCGATGCGGCTTTCACGCGCGCGGCTGGCGAAATAGGCGTCTGCCTCCTCGGCCGTCACAGGCTCGACCAGACCGCGCACCCGCACCTGACGGCGCAGCGACTTCCAGTGGAACACCAGCGCCGCCTTGGGATGAGCCGCCAGCTCACGCCCCTTGGCGCTCTGGTAGTTGGAAAAGAAGGTGAACCCCTCGGCGTCGATATCCTTCAGCAGCACAATGCGCGCATCCGGCATACCGTCCGCATCCACCGTCGCCAGCGTCATGGCGTTGGAATCGTTCAGCTCGGTCTTTCGCGCCTCGGCCAGCCAGTTCACGAACAACGCGATGGGGTCTTCGCCGTCATAGACGGTGTCATCGGCGTTCTTGGCCAGTTGGGCCGCATAGTCGTCGTGGCTGGGGCTTGGCGGAATGACATTATGGCTCATTTCTCCGCTATACGCCGCGCCCCGCCCGCACCCAAGCAAAAGCGCACATCAAAGCCATGGTTTTGATCTGGGTTAACCCGCTCTTGACCATATCGTGTCCACGTTTGGCACATGGCAACGGACATCATCACGGTCAGAGAAGCTTGCGAACTTCTGGAGATCACATCTCAGGATGCGCTTGAGCAATTGCCCGCCCATTTCCGCCGCGCCGCCAAGGCCGCCCATCCCGACACCGAGGGCGGCGATGTTGTGCGGTTCCGCCGCGTGATCGATGCCTATCATCTGCTTCAGCAGAACCCAGAGATTCCGAACGACATCGCCATTCCGCGCCCCGCCAAGGCCCTGCCCAAGGTAGTGGCCGCGCCGAGCGCGCCGCCGCTCTTGGTCATCACGCCGATGGACTCCCTGTTTGGTGGCACGGCGCGACTGAGCGTGAATGGAAAGCGCTATCTTGTTCACGTCCCGCCCGGCATCCGCGCAGGCGACCATGTGCGGCACGAGCATATCGGCAAGGTTCCTGTGATGATCCGCCCCGCAGACGGAATGTCTGTTCTGGGGGGCGATCTGTTCATGGATCACCCCGTAGACCACCGCTTCATCCGCGACGGCGGCCGCATCGAGCTGACCACCCACGCCGGTGCCCAGTCTGCATGGCTGGTGCCGGATATGACTGAGCCTGTGCGCCTGTGCTTCAAGGGTTTGGGCCTGCCTGCACGTGGCGAGCGCCCCGCGGGCAACCTGTTCGTCAAGCTGGTCGGCTGTGACGACGTGCCGTCGGCGGTCAAAGATATGCGCCTGCGCTTCACTAGGGTCTGGACGGACGAGGGCGCAGCGGCTTAAGCCCATACCCATGTCACATAACAGCTTCGGTCACCTGTTCCGCATCACCACCTGGGGCGAAAGCCACGGGCCGGCTATTGGCGTCGTCGTTGACGGCTGCCCGCCACTGATCCCGCTGACCGAAGCGGACATCCAGCCCTTCCTAGACCAGCGCAAACCGGGCGGCAGCCGTTTCGTCACCCAGCGCCAAGAAGCCGATGCGGTCAAAATCCTGTCCGGCGTGTTCGACGACGGCAATGGCCCCGTCACCACCGGCACCCCGATCAGCCTGATGATCGAGAACACCGACCAGCGGTCCAAGGACTATGGAGAGATCGCCCACGCCTTCCGCCCCGGTCATGCCGACTTCACCTATCAGGCCAAATACGGCATCCGCGACTATCGCGGCGGTGGCCGTTCATCCGCCCGTGAAACCGCCAGCCGCGTGGCAGCCGGTGCCGTGGCGCGCAAGGTTCTGGGCGACAGCATCCAGATCCGCGCGGGCGTGGTGCAATTGGGCCCGCACCGCATTCCCGACGAACAGATCGACTTCAGCGCCGTTTACGATAACGCCCTGTTCGCCGCCTCACACGAAGTGGTGCCGGAATGGGAAGCCTATCTGGATACCGTGCGGAAGGCGGGCTCCAGCATCGGCGCGGTCGTCGCGCTGGAAGTCACCGGCGTGCCTGCCGGATGGGGCGCACCGCTCTATGCGAAACTGGATAGCGAACTGGCATCGGGTCTGATGACCATCAACGCCGTCAAGGGCGTGGAAATCGGCGCGGGCTTCGAGGCCGCCATGCTGTCAGGCGAGGAAAACGCCGACGAAATGCGTATGGGCGAGGATGGCGAGCCTGTCTTCCTGTCCAACAAGGCGGGCGGCATTCTCGGCGGCATCTCGACGGGCCAGCCCATCACCGCCCGCGTGGCCTTCAAACCCACCTCCTCCATCCTCACCCACCGCCAGACCATCAACCGCGACGGTGCCCAAGTGGACCTGCGCACCAAAGGCCGCCACGACCCTTGCGTCGCCCTACGCGGCGTTCCGGTGGTGGAAGCGATGGCGGCGATTGTGCTGGCAGATGCGAAACTGCGGCATCGGGCGCAGATGGGTTGAGCCATTCGCCCTCACAGCTGTCATCACTCATTGATGTAGCTAGGCGCAGGTCAAACTTTGCTGATAAATCTGAAAAACAGAATTATCACCACAACCGGTACAATGGCAACGGCAGGTATCAGGGCGTCCCAATACTGCTTCTGAAAAATCAGAGCCATTAAAGTGAACCCCCAACCACCAATCCATAAAGTGGTCCAGATTCTCCAAAATACGGCGTGGAATCGTTCTATGGACTGCTTCACTGGTTCCCCTGCCTAACCTACAAACTACCCTCTGCCTCATACCATTGCTCGCCAAAGGGTGCCACGACCCCTGTGTCGCCCCGCGCGCTCTTGGACGAGTGCCGCAAACCAAATAAGCCCATCAAGGCGCAGTGCGCCGCGCCACCTCCCCCGCTGCGCAACGGAGGAGTGACATGTAACAATCCGTGATCATTGCACCCCTATTCGTAACAGGCACTGTTCCTTATATAGCTCTCAACGACGCAGCAACGGGCTGCACACTTTAAGCGTTGGGGAGATCACCATGATCGATGTCCGTCCTTTCAATACCCTCGGTGGTGCCAACCACGGCTGGCTGAATGCCAAGCACCACTTCTCGTTCGCCAACTATTACGATCCCAATCGTATGGGCTGGGGCCGTCTGCGCGTCTGGAACGATGACGAGATCGGGCCGAAGTCGGGCTTCCCGCCCCACCCGCACGCTGACATGGAGATCATCACCTATGTCCGCACGGGGGCCATTACCCACCAGGATTCCATGGGCAACCAAGGCCGCACGGGCGCAGGCGATGTGCAGGTCATGAGCGCCGGTACCGGTGTGCGTCACGCCGAGTACAATATGGAGAACGAGCTCACGACCCTATTCCAGATCTGGATCGAGACGGACCGTCCGGGTGCCCAGCCTTCGTGGGGTCAGCGCGAGTTTCCGAAGGCCGACCGCTCGGGCAAGTTCACCGTCGTCGCTTCCGGCGATCCGGCGGACGAGGCCCTGAAGATCAATGCCGACGCCAAGGTTCTGGCCGCCACGCTGAAGGCTGGCGAGAGCCTGAGCTATGACCTGAAATCCGGTCGCCGCGCCTATCTGGTCCCCGCCGTGGGTCAGGTGGACGTCAACGGCACCCACCTCAACGCCCGCGACGGCGCAGGCATTATCGACGAGGCCGTGATCACCATCACCGCCAAGGAAGATGCCGAACTGGTGATGGTCGACAGCCTGTAATCAGGTATAGAGCCCAAATGGAAAAGGGACGCCCCGCGGCGTCCCTTTTTTTCATGCCCTGCGCCAGACCATGCGCGCATTGGCATAAGGCTGGGACTGGTCATCGACATCGCGAACGGATGCGACCTCGAAACCTCTGACGGCGTAAAAGCCCATGGCCCGTTCATTGGCCAGATAGACCTCAAGGCTCAGTTCATCGCGCCCCTCGGTGACATGATCCAAAAGCCGCCTGCCTATCCCCTGCCCCTGCATGTCCGGATCAACAAACAGCGCGGCAATGTGGTTCTTGAGCATGGAGATGAAGCCCACAGGAACCCCATCCCTGCACGCCACAAATGTCGTCGCCAACGGTAGATAGACATCCTCCATCAGCGGCTTTTGCTCGCTTAAGGTGGCTTCACCGATAAACGGATGTGCGATCAAAGAGGCGCGAAACCAAATATCCGACAGGATGGCCGTATGCCTCTCGGCCTCAAACCGAACTATTGTATAAGCCACGGACAAGCCTCCCCCTCGGACCTATCGGTTCATACAATCCAGTGTTGCGCAACTTCCCCATGAAAATCCAAGCCGTACAAACCCTTCGTCGCCTCGCCATGTTGGGGGCCAGCGGTATGGTCGCACTGTCACTGGGTGGCTGCGTGGCCGGAGCGGTGCTGGGCGCGGGCGCTGCGGTCGTGGGCGGAACCGTAAAGGCGACAGGCGCAGTCGTGGGCGCAGGTTATGACGCCGTCACCACCTC